>CAYWXH010000030.1:15949-17841 GCA_964462295.1 uncultured Atribacterota bacterium | reverse complement strand
GGAAAGAATCACGATAAAGAAAGGAAAAACCATTACTATGGCCATTAGAATGGGGACACGGAGACCATAGCAATTGTTATACTTAAAAAACTAAAAGCAAGGAATTTTGAACCTAGTATTTTTAAATTTGACATTATCAAAGGTAGGAATTCTCCTTGATAAAGTGTTACAATTATGCTATAATTAGACATAAAATCTTTTGAAAGGAGGAGAGGATATGAAGATTTTCAGGATTTTAATTGTTTTTACAATGGTCTTATTTGTTTTTGGTAGTATTGCATTTGGAGGTAATACTGTAAAGATTGGTCTTTTTGTTCCCCTTACAGGATTTGCTGCAGCAGATGGTGCAAGTGCGAAACATGCAGCCATCTTGGCAGTGGAAAAGATAAACAATGAGGGCGGTATAAATGGTAAGAAATTAGAGCTTGTGATCTATGATGATAGAGTAAAGTCTCAAGAGGCCGTGGCTATTGCCAGAAAACTCGTTGAACAGGATAAGGTAGTAGGTGTAGTGAGTGGCTCATACAGTACCCCTACAAGGGCAGCAGCGCCTATTTATCAGCGCTATGGAATTCCTATGATTGCAGCATATGCAACACACCCAGACATTACAAAGGCTGGAAACTTTATATTCCGTGCGGGATTTTTGGCAGCTGTAGAGGGTAAGGCAGGTGGATATGTAGCCACAAAACTTTTAGGTGCCAAAAAAATCGCTGTGTTTACCATGGACAATGATTTTGGAAGGGCACTTTCTGCAGGTTTTGTAGAAGAGGCAAAGAAAAATGGTGCAGAGATTGTTGCAAATTTATCTTTTGCATTAGGAGAAAAAGACTTTAGTCCAATGCTCACCAAGGTAAAATCCTTAAAACCTGATGTTCTTTACTCCACAGGTTACTATTCAGAGGGTGCACTTGTAGCAAAACAGGCAAAAGATCTTGGTCTTGGTGTACAGATTGTAGGACAGGAAGGTTTTGATTCCCCAATGTTTTTAAAGATTGCAGGAGATGCTGCAAATGGTGTAATTATAACCACTGACCTAAATAGGGATGACAAAAGAGAGATTGTAAAATGGTTTATGAAAGAATATAGAGAGAGATATAAGATGGAGCCTGATATGGTAGGTGCATCTACATTCGATGCTGTCTATATCCTTGCATCTGCCATAAAGAAGGCAGGAGAAGATCCAAAGAAGATAAGAGATGCTATTGCCGCTACAAAGGACTTTGAGGGTCTTACAGGGCTTATCAAAGGATTTAATAAGTTGGGTGAGGTTGTAAAAGATGTTCAGGTACAGAAGGTAAAAGATGGAAGATTTACATACTTTGGTGTAATCTCTGATCCTAATATAATAACTCCACCCGCAAAGTAAAATAAAGGGGCACCCATTGGGTGCCTTTCTTATTTAGGAGGCAGATATGAATAGATATATAGAGACTGTAAAATTACCAGATGAGCTTCCGCCATACCCAGAATTTGTAGAGGGGATACGGCGGGCACCTGCAAGATATTTTAATCTAGACAAAAAACAGACAAAGCTTGCCTTAAAAAATGCCCTCCGTTATATTCCTCCACATCTTCATGAAAAAGTCGCACCTGAATTTTTAGAAGAACTTATTACCCGTGGAAGGATATATGGATATCGTTGGAGGCCCCCTGGTAGAATTTGGGGGAAACCTGTAGATGAGTATGTGGGAAATACCTTAGAGGGAAGGGCCTTTCAGGTAATGATAGATAACAATCTTGATTTTGATATAGCCCTTTATCCTTATGAGCTTGTTACATATGGAGAAACAGGGCAGGTATTTCAAAATTGGATGCAGTATCGCCTTGTGAAAAAATACCTTGAGGTGATGAAGGAAGACCAGACCCTTGTCATTCTTTCTGGTCATCCA
>CAYWXH010000030.1:0-15849 GCA_964462295.1 uncultured Atribacterota bacterium | reverse complement strand
GGTATGTCTGGTGCACAGGCAAAGGCTATTGAAATAGCAGGTGGTGTGGGAATTATAGCAGAAGTGGATAGGTCTCGTATAGAAACAAGGCATAGTCAGGGTTGGGTAAGTAAAATAACATCCAGTATCCCTGAGGCATTCTCTATTGCGAAGGAGTATCTTGAAAAGAAAGAACCTATTTCTATCGCATACCATGGAAATATTGTAGACCTATTAGAATATGCAGTAAAGAATAATATAAAAATAGAGCTTTTATCTGACCAAACATCTTGTCATGCACCATATGATGGTGGATATGTTCCTCAAGGTATAACATTTGAAGAGAGTAGGAGACTTATAAAAGAAGATCATGCAAAATTTGTAGAACTTGTGAACAACTCATTGCGAAAACACTTTGAGCTTATAAAAACCCTTGTAGATAGGGGTGGTTACTTCTGGGACTATGGTAATAGTTTCCTAAAGGCTGTATTTGATGCAGGCGTGACTGAGGTTACCAAAAATGGGAAGGATACCTCAGATGGTTTTATCTTTCCTTCTTATGTAGAAGATATTATGGGTCCACTTTATTTTGACTATGGCTATGGTCCATTTAGATGGGTATGTCTCACAAGACGCCATGAGGATCTTATAAAAACAGATAAGGCTGCCCTATCTGTTATAGACAAGAATCGTCGAATGCAGGATAGGGATAACTATGTATGGATAGAAAATGCAGATAAGAATAATCTTGTCGTAGGCACCGAGGCGCGTATCCTTTATGCAGATGCGAAAACCCGAATAGGAATAGCACTTAAGTTTAATGAAATGATAAGAAATGGAGAAATAGGTCCTGTAATGCTTGGGCGAGACCATCACGATACAGGGGCTACAGATTCCCCATTTAGAGAAACGGCAAATATCAAAGATGGAAGTAATATTATGGCAGATATGGCTGTTCATTCCTTTGCTGGAAATGCCGCACGAGGTATGAGCATGGTAGTATTGAGTAATGGTGGAGGAGTGGGCATTGGAAAGGCGAAAAATGGAGGTTTTGGTCTTGTGCTTGACGGTTCAGAAAGAGTAGATAGAATTATCAAAAATGCAATTGATTGGGATGTAATGGTGGGTGTAGCTCGAAGATCATGGGCAAGGAATAAAAATGCTATGGAGGTTGCCTCTGAGTGGAATAGCGAAAAAGACGGTATGATAACTATGCCAAACCTTGCAGATGATAAACTTATAGATGAGATCGTGGAGGATAGATTTAAAAAATGATAGATCTTATCGTAAAAAGTGCAAATCTATTTACTGTAAGTGATATGTATAAAAGGGCAAAGATAGGTCCTGAGTTAAGGGACCTATCTTTGATACCTGATGGTGCTATAGTGGTAAGGGATGGAATTATAGTAGATATTGGGCCCTCATCCGATATACTTAAAAAATACGAAAAAGAAGATGTGAAAGAGATCTTAGATGCAGAAGGCAGAGCGGTCCTTCCGGGATTTGTTGACCCCCATACACATGCCGTATTTATAGGTACACGGGAGAAAGAGTTTAAGATGAGACTTGAGGGTCGTTCTTATCTTGAGATATTAGAGGCAGGTGGTGGAATACTTTCCACTACTAAAAAAGTAAGAGAGGCCCCGCTTTCTGATCTTATTAGCGCCCTTAAGGCTCGTGCCGATATATTTTATGAATGGGGAACAACCACTTTTGAGGCAAAAAGTGGATATGGCCTTTCCCCTGAGGCAGAGATAAAGCAGCTTGAAGCGATAAAAAGTGTAAATGAAGAAGGATATGCAGAAATCGTCCCAACTTTTTTGGGTGCACATGCCATACCATTAGAATATAAAGAGAGAAAAAAGGACTACATAGATATTATAATAAATGAAATGATACCCTATATTGCCAAAAATAAACTTGCTCGATTTATAGATGTATTTTGTGAGGTAGATGTATATACCCCAGATGAGACCCTAAGCATCCTTCGTGCAGGGATCTCGCATGGACTTTTGGCAAAAATACATGCAGATGAGATAAAGGCCATTGGATGTACTGAACTTGCATCTCAAATTAAAATTACATCCTGTGATCATCTTTTGAAGATTACAGAATCAGGTATGAGGGCCCTAAAGGCACATGGGACTATAGCTACTTTACTTCCAGGTACTGCATTTTCTCTAAGAGAGGAGATGGCACCTGCGAAAAAGATAGTAGATTACGGTATCCCTATTGCTATATCTACAGATTGTAACCCGGGTAGCTCCTATACAGAATCTATGCCATTAATTATTACACTTGCTGTATTAGAGATGGGGCTTTTACCAGAAGAGGCGATAACCGCAGCAACTATAAATGCTGCATATGCAATAGATATGGGGGATAAAATAGGAAGTATCGATATAGGAAAACAGGCAGATTTTATTATTTTGAAAGAGGATAGTTATCTTTTCATTCCTTATCATTATGGGGTAAATCCTATTTTTGCAACATATAAAAAAGGAAAGAGGGTAAAAAGTGTGGCTACAACAACTTATTAATGGATTAACTATAGGTGGTGTATATGCCCTTATCTCTATAGGGCTTACCATGGTTTACGGTGTACTTAAGATCATTCATGTGGCACATGCAGGAGTATATGTAATAGGGGCATATACAGGCCTCTATGTATATAGTATGACACATAACTTTTTGTTAGCACTTCTTCTTTCTATGGTGGTAAGTGCCTTCTTTGGAGTGCTTATCCAGAATTATGTTTATTTCCCCTTACTAAAGTATCCACCTATTGTGCCACTTATTGCAAGCATAGGTATCTTTATAAGTATAGGAGAGGGAATAAGACTTATATTTGGTCCATATATAAAATCCTTTCCTAATGGACTATTTTCTGAGAAGTATCATATAGGGAGTGCCAATCTAAGTGGTACCCAACTTACAGTACTTATCCTCTCTTTTGTGTTTATTTTCATCCTTTGGTATATTACAGAGAGGACAAAATTTGGTATATCTCTTAAGGCGGTCTCTCAAGACATGGAGATGGCAGAGGTAATGAGCATAGATTCCAAAAGAGTAACACTTATTACCTTTGCTATAGGATCTGCACTTGCAGGTATTGCCGGACTTTTGGTAGGGATCTATTTCAATTCCGTATATCCTGCTATGGGTGATATGCCTGCGTATAAATCCCTTGCTATAATTGTAGTGGGAGGAATGGGTAATATATGGGGAACTTTTTATGCAGCAATTATTGTAGGACTTATAGAGACTATACTCATTGGTATCTTGAGCGTTCCTTTGCCAAGGGATTCCTTAGCATTTATATTTATGATAATCGTACTTATGATAAAACCAGAGGGTTTGTCATTTCTATTTAACAAGAGGTGATATATGTCTTCCTACCTAATTACACTGCTTACGACAATTGGCATGTATATAATCTTGGCATTAGGTCTTAATATAATTGTAGGATATGCAGGACAAATCTCATTAGGACATGCGGCATTTTGGGCAATAGGTGCATATTCCTTTGCCATACTTACTACCAAGTTTTCCCTACACTTTGTAATAGCTGGTATCCTTGCCATACTTATCACTGCATTTATAGGGGTGATACTTGGACTACCCAGCCTTAGAGTAAAGGAAGATTTTCTTGCGATCACTACAATAGGGATAAATTTTATAGTACAGGCCGTATTTAAATATACACAGTTTTTTGGTGGTGCGATGGGAATAGGAGGAATTCCCTTTCCCAAGTGGGGAGATAACATGTTTACATCAACCCAATTCCTTATACTTACATATGTGCTGGTAGTAATTTCTATTATTGTAAGTATTGTTTTTAAGCATTCGTGGGCAGGACTTGCATCATCTGCCATAAAAGATGATGAACTTGCATCAGATATGGTGGGGATTGATCCGAGAAGATTTAAGATATTGGCCTTTGCTTTGGGTAGTGCATTTGCAGGTATAGCAGGGATACTTTATGCAAGTTTTATGGGCTTTATAAGTCCTGAAGATTTTTCCTTTGGTACTTCTATAGCTATCTTATCTATGGTAATGGTAGGTGGAGAAGATACTATTGTAGGGCCGATCTTTGGAGCAGTACTTTTAATATCATTGCCTGAGATATTTAGACCTATTCAAGATTATAGAATGTTGTTATACGGCGGTCTTTTACTTATTATGATGAGATTTCAACCAAGTGGATTTTTTGGAAAAGGTGGAATAGTATGGAACCTAATAAGAGAGAAGAGATCTTAAGGCTTGACGATATAAAGATGCGTTTTGGCGGGCTTTTTGCCTTAGATGGGGTGAATCTTTCTATACCTAAGGGAATAATTTTTGGAATTGTAGGGCCAAACGGGGCAGGAAAAACCACCCTTTTTAATGTAATAAGTGGCATCCTTTCACCTACAGAGGGAAAGGTTTTCTTCAAGGGAAATAATGTAACAGGTAATCCTCCACATAAGATGGCAAAAATGGGAATAGGGAGAACCTTTCAGGTGGTAAGACCTTTTTCTTCCCTTACTGTACTTGAAAATGTACTTGCCGCATATGGTGAGCGTTTTTATTCAGATATTTTTCGATCTTTTGGTAGATATAAAATGGTAAAATATGTAAATGAGGCAGAAAAGATACTCTCTGAAACAGGTCTTTTGGAATTTAGAGATCGTGTGGCATCTACTCTACCCCTTGGGTATCAGAGGAGGCTTGAGATTGCCCGGGCACTTGCCCTTTCTCCATCTATAATCCTTTTGGATGAGTCTTTCTCTGGTCTTAGCTTTTCGGAAATGGATGAACTTCAAGAGCTTGTGGTAGATCTCAATGAACAGGGGATTACTATTCTTATAATAGAGCACAATATGCCTGTAACCCTTAAGCTTTGTGAGGAAATTGCAGTACTTAACTATGGAAAAAAGATTGCAGAGGGAAGACCTCAAGAAATTGTACACGATCCTCTTGTGATAGAGGCATATCTTGGAAAAAAGAGGAGTAAAAAATATGATTAAGATAGAAGATCTTAAGGTATCCTATGGAGAGATTAAAGCAATAAGGGGAATAACTCTTTATGTAAAAGAGGGTGAACTTGTCTCTGTAGTAGGTGCAAATGGTGCAGGTAAGAGCACGCTTTTACGTACCATTATGGGGCTTAAAACTAAGGAAGAGGGAAACCTATTTTTTAGGGAAAAAGAGTTTTCTCATTTGCCTGCATATAAAAGGGCAAGAATGGGTATGTCTCTGATCCCTGAAGGGGGTAGGGTTTTTCCTAAAATCAGTGTATATGATAATCTTGTACTCGGTGCATATAAAGAAAAGATGTACTCAAAGGTAAAGGAAAGATTAGAATATGTCTTTTCTATCTTTCCGCGACTTGCAGAGAGAAAAGAGCAGATGGCGGGTACGCTCTCTGGAGGGGAAAGACAGATGCTTGCAATAGGGCGTGCACTCATGGGAGACCCTTCTTTTCTCATGATAGATGAGATCTCTTTGGGCCTTATGCCTATACTTGTAGATACAGTGTTTGAGGTAATAGATAGACTACACAAAGAGAATGGACTTACTATTCTTTTAGCAGAACAAAATGCCCAAATGGCAACAGAGGTATCAGATAGGGTGTATATTCTTGAATTAGGCCATATTGTAAAAGAGGGGAGTGCTAAAGAGATAGCAAATGATCCCCATATTAAAAAGGCATACTTGGGATATTAACGGTTTGTAGTAGTATTGGGGTCCCACTCTCTAATGTGGGACCTATTTTTTTATGTTTTAGTTGCCCTAACTTCATTGGTTTTTTTGTTATTATTAGAGAGTTTTTAGTTTTTGTCATTGCGAACACTCGCTCTTTCCTTTTTCTGTCATCGCGAGGACCACTTCCACTTCTCGTCATTGCGAGGGCCACAAAGTGGCCCGAAGCAATCTGCGGGCCCCTATGGTTTGTCATTGCGAGGCCCCGCAAGGGGCCGTGGCAATCTCTCTCTTTCGTTTTCCGACGGTTTTGTCATTGCGAGCCTGCGTAAGCAGGCGTGGCAATCTTGCTTTTGGGTTTCCAACAGTCTTGTCATTGCGAGGCCCCGCTAGGGGCCGTGGCAATCTCTGTTTTTGGGGTTCCTCATTCTCGTTCATACTGTCTCTTGGCACCAGAGATTGCCACGTCGGGACAAAAACCGTCCCTCCTCGCAATGACAGAAGAAACGGAGGGCATCATGTACCAGAGATTGCCGCGTCGCCCAAAATACGGGCTCCTCGCAATGACGTAGTGGGATGGTATAGGTTCCTCGCAATGACGTTGTGTGGTGATGTGGGCTCCTTGCAATGATATGGGGGGGTGAAATGGTTTTTGGGATACTAAGATTGCATCACCCGTGCAATAATATAGAGGATGTCATTGCACGGATGGAAGTGATGCCACAATCTATGATTTGTCAAGAGATATCAAAATCCCAAGGGCGTGGGGTATTGAAAAAGATATGGTCTACAGCTTCTCTTGTACGTATCGCAGCATGTCCATCTCCGTATGGATTTTTTGCATGAGCCATAGAAGTATAGTACTCTTTGTTCGTTATGAGTTTTTTTACCTCATCTACTATTTTTCTTCTGTTTGGGCCTACAAGTTTTACAGTCCCATATTTTACAGCTTCAGGTCGTTCTGTTACCTCTCGTGTAACAAGTACAGGTTTTCCAAGGGATGGTGCCTCTTCTTGTATCCCACCTGAATCTGTAATTATTATATATGCCTTATTTATGAGATTTGCAAACTCTACATAGTCCATTGCTTCTTTAAAGTATATAGAAGGGACATCTTTCAATACCTCAAGTACAGGTCCCCTTGCCTTAGGGTTTTTGTGAAGGGAAAAAACTACCTTAAAATCAGGATGAGCGCGGGCAATATCCCGTATAGCATATGCCACCTCTTTCATAGGTGGTCCCCAATTCTCCCTTCTATGTTGGGTAATAAGTATGGTTTTTTCAGGATCTAATGCAGAGAGATTGGGGTCTGAGAATTTATAATTAGGAGATACCACCATAAAAAGTGCGTCAATAACGCTGTTTCCTGTTATAAATATTCTCTCCTTGGATACCCCTTCTTTTAGGAGATTTTCCTTTGCCCCTTTTGTTGGTGCAAAATAGTATGATGCTAGGAGGTCTGTGATTCTTCTATTTGCCTCTTCTGGGAATGGTTGGTACAAATTGTATGTCCTAAGTCCTGCCTCCACATGACCCACGGGGACCCTATGGTAAAATCCGACAAGTGTTGCCACAAAAGTGGTTGTTGTATCTCCATGCACAAGGAGCATGTCAAATGTTTCATCAATTACGCCATCTAACTTATCTATTGCCCTGGCAGAAAAACCGGAAAGGGTTTGGTTTTCGACCATAAGGTCAAGATCAATATCAGGTGTTATAGAAAATTCAGAAAGCACCTGATCAAGCATCTCCCTGTGTTGTGCTGTTACTATTACCCTTGTCTCATATCTATCCTTGTATTTTTTAAATTCTTTTACAATAGGGGCCATTTTTATAGCTTCGGGCCTTGTACCAAAAATGATTCCTATTTTTTTCATGTTTTTCTCCAAAAAAGTATCATTGTTTTTAATATAACAAAAATAGGCCAAGCGGTCAACCTATAAATTACATTCTTTTGTGATAGTTAGAAGGTAAGAAAAAATAAGAAAAAATAGGATGGGGATTTATTTATATGGTATAATAATTAATAATAAAAATCGATACTTGAGAGGAAGATATGAAACCATATACTATACCACTTTTCCTTACCGAAATAATCATATTTGCTACACTTATCTATATCTTTATAAAAGCAAGAAAGACTAAAGTTAGTATCTCCTTCATACTCTTTTTGACCAACATGTTGTTGTGGATGAATACAACCTTTTTGTTACACAATATCCCTGTATCACCATTTACATTTTTTCTATTAAGGACCTCTTCTGTTTTTACTTTTCTTTTGGGATTTTTTACTCTTAACTTTGTATATGCCTTTTTGAATAAAAGACCAGATTTACCTTATAAGATTTTCCTTTTTCTCTCTCTTTTTTCTATAGTTATATACAATTTTACCAATGTAATAGTAGATTTTTCAAAGAGGGTACCTAATGAACCCCAATACATTAATTCCCTCCATTATGTAGCAAAACCTTACGGATCACTCGTTTTAAAAGTACTCTTTGTCCTTGCCATAATACTTCCTGTTATTTACTCTTTTTATATAATCTATAGACATAGCAAAACCGAAGATGACCCGGATAAAAAATCTCAGTTAAATATATTTTTAATAGGTGGAATTACTACCTTATCTATAGGATCCTTACTTACCATTCTTATGAATAAATATCTTACCCCACAGATATTTATTCTTCTTCAGATGCTATCTGCTATTTCTATTGTTTTCTTTATAATCTTAGGGATGAAGAAGTTTGGATTTTTAGTGCCATCTATTGAAGCATTTAGTGAAGAGGTTTTTAACAATGCACAAGATGGAATTATCGTGTTGACCCCAAAAAGGAGGGTCGTTAGTATAAACAAAGTGGCAAAGAAATGGTTGGGATTGGAAGGAAAAGAAGTGGAAGGCATCCAAGTTGAAAGAATTATAAAGGAGTGCAATAAAGATGAGAAAAACTTTGAAATAAGAAGAGGAGGGAGAATTTTTACAATAAAAAAGATCCCTATAGAGGATAATAGACTTATTGGAATAGTAGTTATGATAATAGATGTCACAGAAGAAAGAAAACTTAGAGAGGAGTTACTCTCCCTAAATGCAGAACTTCAAGAAAGGGTTACAGAACGTACTGTTATGCTTCAAAAGACGGTAGAAGAACTTCAGCAAGAAATGGATGCAAGACTCAAGGTGGAAAAAGAGTTAAGAGAGACTATGAACCTTTATAAGACTTTATTTGAAAGTGGAGGAGATGCAATATTTTTCCATGATTCGGAGGGTTATATAATTAATGTAAATAAAAAGGCCTCTGAACTTCTTCAAATGACGAAGGATGAGATTATAGGACTTAATATTTTTAATATAATAGAATTTTTCAGTGTAGATAAAGAGGGTATCTTGAAGAGGCCAGAGATGAAGAAAGATCTTTTAATTGAGGGTAAAGTGAAGATAGACAAAACAACAAATGATATATACATAGAGGCCAATATAAAAAGAATAATAGTATCTGGTGAGGAATATTATCTTGTATTTGCCCGTGATGTCTCACATAGAAAGGAGGCAGAAAAAAGACTATTGGAACTTTCCAGATTTGAGTCTATGTCTTTATTTGCAGGAGGTATAGCCCATGACTTTAACAATATGCTTACAGCTATATTCGGAAACCTATCTATTTTAAAGCTTAAATTTCCTAATGAGCCAGAATTGCATAAAAGAATAGAAAGAGTAGAATCTATATTAGATGAGGCTCGTTCTCTAAGCTCCCAGTTACTTTCCCTCTCCAAGGGAGGAGAACCTATAAAAGAAGTTACTACTATTAGAGAACTCCTTATAGATACAATTGAATTTGCTTTACGAGGGTTACCTATAAAACTAAAGTTAGATATTCCACAGGATTTGCCACCTATAGACATAGACAAAGGTCAGATAAGTAGAGTGATTCAAAATATCATAGCAAATGCCATAGATGTCATGAGAGATGGCGGAACCCTTACTGTAAAGGTAGAGGTTTTAGAGGTACCACCTGATAAAAAAGGACATATTAATACAAAAAAGGCATTAAAAATTTCTATAAGTGATACTGGACCTGGTATTCCTAAAGATTTAATTTCTCATATTTTTGAGCCCTTTTTTACTACAAAATCAAAAGGTTCTGGTTTAGGACTTGCAACATCTTATATGATAATAAAGAAACACAGAGGTTACATGGAAGTTTCATCTAAAGAGGGAGAAGGTACAACATTTTATATATGGCTTCCCATTACAGGAGAGGAGAAGGAAGATCCTAAAGAGTTGGATGGAAAACAGGAAATAAAAGAATATAGTGAAGGTGCTAAAATACTTATAATGGATGATGAAGAGATGATAAGAGATTTTCTTAAAGATACTTTACAAATGCACGAGTATGAAGTAGATGTGGCAAGAGACGGAGAAGAGGCTATCGAAAAATATAAAGAGGCAATTAAAAAAGGTGACCCCTTTGATCTTGTGATAATGGACCTTACTATCCCTGATGGGATGGGTGGAAAGGAGACCATTAAATTCCTTAGAGAGATAGACCCTAATGTCTCTGCTATTGTATCCAGTGGATATACAGATACCGATGTATTGATAAGGTATAGAGATTATGGCTTTTCTGGTTATCTTCGTAAACCTTATACCCTTTCTGAGTTATTTATTCTTATAGGGGAGATATTACAAGAGAAAAATAAACAACAATTTTAGGAGGTCAAAATGAAATCTATCGCAATATTGATCTCATTATTACTGCTTCTGGTATTCATAGGGGGATGTATATCTCAGCTTGCAGCACTTTCTGTTGTTGCAGGTGTTGCATCTAATCTACCAAAACCAGAACCACCCACCTCATCTGGTTTGGCTATTACTTGTTATCCTAATCCTGTACCCTTTTCTTCACCTGATAAAGGATGGGCATATACTATAAAGATTGAAAATCCTCTCAATGTAAAGATTTATATTTCTAAACTGGAAATCAAAGGGATTATGAGGTTTTCTATAGTAAGCTTTCCTATCCCAGATGAAATACTTAATGCAGAGGAAATAGGGGAGAAATTTGGTACATATGAGATAGCACCAGGGGGAAGTATATCATGGAAAAAGGTCTATACCCGGGATGATATAAAAGAGATGATCAAAAAATATGATTCTTATCCCGGTGTAAATGTAGCAAATGCCATTTCAGGACTTAATATAAATATATATGCAAAGGGATATGATACCGGGAGTAATTATATAGAAGGCTCAACAGGTACTATTACATTTACAAATAGTGAAGAATAGAAGGAGGGTATTATGGGTGATTGGTGGCGTGAAGCTGTTTTTTATCAGATCTACCCAAGGAGTTTTTATGATACAAACAATGATGGTATAGGAGATTTGAAAGGGATCGTAAAAAAACTTGATTATCTTTCTGATTTAGGTATTGACGGTATATGGATCTCACCCTTTTTTAAATCTCCCATGGCAGATTTTGGCTATGATATTTCAGATTATAAGGATGTAGACCCTATATTTGGTACACTTTCAGATTTTGATGAGCTTTTGGATGAGGCCCATAAGAGGGGTATAAGGGTTATAATTGATCAGGTGTATAACCATACATCAGACCAGCACCCATGGTTTTTAGAATCAAAGAGTTCTAAGGATAATCCCAAGGCAGACTGGTACATATGGCAAGATCCAAAACCAGATGGTTCACCCCCCAACAATTGGCTCTCTTTTTTCACGGGAATAAAGGATGAGAGTGCATGGCAGTGGTGTGAGGAGAGAGGTCAGTACTATTTAAGGCTTTTTGCAAAGGAACAGCCAGATCTTAATTGGAGAAATCCAAAGGTAAAAGAGGCAGTTTTTGATAGTATTAGATTTTGGTTAGACAGGGGGGTAGATGGTTTTAGATTTGATGTTGTGAGCTTGTATTATAAAGATCCAAAATTAAGAGATACTACACTTAATCCATATAGGGCGGATAACCCAAATAAGTTTTTAAGATACAATATGTTTCCTATAGCAGGAAGGCCTGAGACTCTCCTTGCAGTAGAAGAGATAAGAGAGATTATGGATTCATATGGGGATATTGTAGGTGTGGGAGAGGTGGCAACAGATAGAGGACTTGTGGGATATCTTGATTTTGTTATTCCTGGAAGACTTCATCTTGCATTTAATTTTGAATTTTTACACATAGAAAAACTTGACCCAAATGCCATAAATAAACTTATTATTGAAACAGATAAAATATACAATACTATAGCATGGCCAAGTTATGTGTTGGGAAACCATGATACAACAAGGATTATTTCTAGATTTTCTAAATATGCAAATGATAAAAAGGCACTTGCCAAAGCACTTGCTACATTGCTTCTTACCCTACGGGGTACACCCTTTATCTACTATGGTGAAGAAATTGGTATGGAAAATACCCCTATCCCATATGAGAAAATCATGGACCCACTGGGTAAAAACCTATGGCCTAAGACAGAAGGAAGAGATGTGGTAAGAACCCCTATGCAGTGGGATGATACAAAATTTGCAGGTTTTTCAAAGGTAGAGCCGTGGCTTCCAGTAAATGAAAACAAGTCTTATGTAAATGTAGAAAAAGAAGTTAAGGATCCAGACTCTATACTCTCCTATTATAAAAGACTTATAAAAAAGAGAAAAGGGAGTAATGCTTTAAAGTTGGGAGAATATAGGTCCCTTATAGAAGATACAGAAGATATTCTATTATATAAAAGATTTACCCCCAGTGAGACTAAATATATCCTTGTGAATTTAAAGGAAGAGGTTGTAAGGTGTAATCTAAAAAAATATGGTCTGTCTGATAAATATACTGTATATATTGGGACATATAGGAAAGAAGGAGATTTGTTATCTAATGAGATAGAGGTTTTGCCTTTTGAAGGGATAATATTTAAGGAGGGATAATTCTCCCTCCTTAGCCTTTTACTGCACCTGCAGTAAGTCCGCTTATAATCTTTTCCTGTGCCACAAATACCATTATTACAAGGGGAATTGTTACCATAAGTGCTGCTGCTATAATCTGACCCCAGGGAAATTGGTATACAAATCTTCCTGATATGAGAGATATACCTACTGTTACTGTTCTCATATTTGAATCAGGCATAAATGTAAGTGCATAGATAAATTCATTCCAAAATGCGATAAAATCAAGGATTGCAACAGTGGATAATGCGGGAAGAGAAAGTGGTATCATAATTTTTGCATAAGTCCCTCCAAGGGATAATCCATCTACACTTGCCGCATCTATAAGGTCTTTCGGTACATTCTCAAAATATGTAGCTATTACCCATGTGGTAAGGGGTAATCCAGCTACCGTATAAGGAAGTATTAAGGCAAGATAATTGTTTAAGAGATTCAGATCAGAGAACATTTTATAGATTGGAAATATCATGGTAGCTGCAGGAAAAAACCCTAAAAGAATAAGACTGTTTAAAAATAGCTCTTTACCTTTGAAATTCAGAACAGATACGCCATATGCTGCCATAGAGCCAAATAAAAGTGTAAGAAAGGTAGCAGAAAAAGAGACGATCAAACTATTTATTGCGTATCTTACAAGGGGTATAGATTTGAATACCCCTATATAGTTTTCAAATGTAAACCCTATAGGATAAAATACAGGAGGTGAGTGGTATGCTGCCTCACTCGGTTCAAAAGAATAAAGGAGTAAAAAATAAATAGGAAATAGACAGTAAAGGGCCATAAGACCCACACCTAGATATATCTTAAAGTTTTTATTCATCATATCGTTCCATATCTCCTTTTTAATGTAGTTCTAATGTATTGAATAAGTAGGATTATTACTATAATATAAAGTGCAGTAAATGTTGCAGTTGCTGCCCCTCCATGAATTTCCATCCACATAAAGATTTTTTTATAGATATATGGGGAAAGTGCCATAGTGGCATTTCCAGGTCCCCCTTGAGTAAGTACCCAGATAAGGTCAAATACGCCGAATGCCTCTAAAAATCGAAACATAAGTGTAACTATGAAGGTAGGAATAAGCAGAGGTATGGTAAGGTATATAAGTTTTCCCCATCCAGATGCCCCATCTATGTCCATAGATTCATACAATTCTTCAGGTATAGCCTGAAGGCCTGCAAGTATGAGAAGTGCAACAAATGGGACTGTTTTCCATACATCTGCAATTACTATCGCTACAAAACTCATCTTAGGATCTGTAAGAAAATATGGAGGGCTTTTTGTAAACTTTAGCCAATAGAGAAGCCACGGAATAGGTCCATAAGATTGCTGAAACAAAAATTTCCAGCCTACAGCCATAATAGCTGTGGGTAGTGCCCATGGGATAAGAAAGATTGTACGCATGACCTTTCTTCCATGAAACTTTGCATTTAATAATAGTGCAAATATAAACCCTATGATCATTTCAAGGGAAACAGTGATAAATGCAAACTTTATAGTAATCCACGAGGAGTTCCAAAAAGCAGGATCATGGAGTGTTTCATTAAAATATCTAAAGGTAAGATGTCCGTCATCATTTACTATAGCATATATAAGATTTTGCACAAGGGGATAGACTTTAAAAATCAGTATAAGGATAATTGCGGGAGAGAGAAAAAGGAAAAGATACTTTATATAAGTTGATCTTTTTATTACCATTATATCCGCTCCTTATATAAAAAAGGGGAGGACGAAGCCTCCCCTTTTTTATCATATTTAAAGTTATTTATTCCAAAATTCAGCTACTGCCTTTCTTGCCTCTTCTGCCATCTTCTTATTTGCCTCTTCAGGTGTCATCTGTTGTGTCATAGCCTTTGTGAGGTATCTTGACATAATATCTGAAAGTTTTGGCCATATAGGAGTTGCAGGTCTCCATCTGGTATTTTCAAGTATTACTCTTAAATCTTTGAAGAATGGATTTTTCTTAAGTACTTCTGGATCGTAGTAAATATCTCTTCTTGCTACATCCCATCCATTTACCATAAACGCCAACTTTTGTGCTTCATAGCTATCCATAAAGAGTGCAAACTTGATTGCTGCATCTATCTTGTCTTTTTCTATAAATTTGGAGATAGCAGCACCCCAGCCACCTTGTGTTGCGTATGGATGTTGTCCCTCTGCATAAAATTCAGGCATTACACCGACTTTTCCTTTCACCTTAGACATCTTATCGTTTTGTGATAATATCCATACATATGGCCAGTTTCTTAAAAATACTGCCTTTCCACTTTCAAAGAACATTCTAGATTCTTCTTCTTGGAAGGAAAGCACATCAGGTGGTGTAATTTTATACTTATGAATAGTATCTACTAACATTTGAGTGGCTTCAATTGCCTTTGGGGAATCTATACCTACTTTTCTTGTTACAGGATCGTAGTAGTAGCCACCATTACCCCAGAGCCATTCAAGGTAGAAACATACAAGCCCTTCGTACTGTTTGCCTTGATATACAAAGCCCCAGAGACCATTCTTGGGGTCCTGAAGTTTTTGTGCAACTTCGAAGAATTCTTTAAAGGTTCTAGGTGGTTTTACACCTGCTTTTTCTAATATATCTTTTCTATAGTAAATAAGCCCTGCATCACTTGTTGCAGGTACACGATAGACTTTTCCTTCCCAAATACTACCATCTACCGGTGCCTTAAAGTTTTGTGCATAGAGTTTATTTACATCTACATAATCACTTATTGGGAGAAGCCATCCTTTTTGTGCCAAAGGTGGAATCCAGATAATATCTGCCCAAACAATATCATATGGAGATTTCTTTGCCATAGAAGCTGTTACAAACATCTGATAACGGTCGTTTGTAGAGTGTGGGCCTTCAATTATCTTTATCTTTATTCCAGGGTTTTTCTTTTCAAAAAGGGCTACCTCTTTATGCCATACCCCTGTTGTGTCAGGCCCTATAAGCAGTGTAACCGTTATATCCTTTGCAAAAGCTACCCCCATGCTAAATAGTGTTAAAACAAATGCCAACAACAAAAACAGACTTAATTTTTTCATAATTTAACACCCCCTAATTTATTTTAGTTACTTTAATTTTAACACTTTAGAAAGTTATTGTCAATAAATTAAATTACCCAAATTTTATTTTATTACTATGTACTTTATTTGGATTTATAAGTAATTATTTTTACGAGGTACTTTTGTAAGAAAAAATAATAGGAAGATGGGTATAGATGAAATTAGAGCTCCTGCGGAGAAGAGTG
>CAYWXH010000029.1:14108-18058 GCA_964462295.1 uncultured Atribacterota bacterium | reverse complement strand
TTTTTATTTCCCTTCAATAATACATGCATCTATAATGGGTGATGCTATGTATATAAATGTTTTTATTATAGGTTCATAAATTTTCATAGCTATCTTAGATCCACCATATTTTTGTTCATTGGTAAACCCTCTAAGTAGCTCCTCTGCAAATGATGGCCATGTATTTCCCCCTTTCCACTCATCTATACGGACAAGTTCAGATAAGAAGGCCCAGGAAAGTGGATGTTTATTACAGTAAGAATCACAACCCCCTTTGTTATTTGTGTTAAGACTTACAAAACATTTGGAGAGTTTCTTTATTTTACTTTTTACAATAATGGGATGGTTATTCTCAACAGCATTTATTATATCTTGTACCTCATCTTTTGCAGAAGTAAGGGTATTTACCATACAGCGAAAGTGATTATCTTTCTCCCAAATTGCCTCTAAAATGGCCCCTGCTACCACTTTTTCTACACCCTCTTCTATAACCGAACTCATACCCATTGCCCAATTGCCTGCAGCCACGATAGAACTTATTGCACTACATACCTCACCTGTTATCCCTGTAAGGAGCATGCTTCTATAGACGGGTGATATGTCATTTATTTTGCTTTTTAGCTCTGGGTCAGTCTGTAGATATTCGGTGACTTTTGCCTGAAGTTTGTAATCTACATACTCTTGGATTGCTGTTTGCCCAATATCAAAAATACCAAAATCTGGTATCCCCAGTGCCCCTTTTAGAAAATCTAGAGAGCTCATACCATACCAGACGATATTGGATAGGGCAGATATAGTAAGTTGCTCTGCGGCTTTATTTTCAATATATGATTTTGCCTCTTCGGGATATGAGAAAAGGTCCATATTGTCCTTAAATGAGTATAAGATAACCCCTTCTATTGCCTGTTTTTCATATCCTAACCATTTGGATGGGAATATCCATATAATAAATCTTTCTTCTTTGGTGGTGTCTGCCTCTGCCCTCAATGTTATTTTGAGCATAGTAGGTTTTGTAATCTTATAACCCCTTTTCTCTTTAAGATCATTATAGAATTTATCTATCGTATAATTTTTTATAGGCTTTTCTTGTACGTAACCATCAGAAAATATAAATTGATCATCTATGGTATCTACCTCGGCATATACACTATATGTATCCTCTCCAAATACAGAGGCAGTTATCTTATCTGGGCGACCCACTTTATACACTGTACCAAAATATATCTTATCGTGATTTTTCGGAAGTATGTATATGTAATCTGTAACTTTTTTAAGCCCTGGGTGTGCCTTAACCTTTGCCTTTTTTACATCTTTAAATGCATTTTTATAGTATGAATCTATTTTAAAGATGAGGCCTACAAATTTCTTAAGGTCAACGGTTACCTTATTTATAGTTGCCTTTTTTACAACTATCTCTTTCTCGTATGGAAAATATCCCCTGCTTGATACCCTTATTTTCCATTTTCCAGGTTCTATGTTTTCAATAGATGTTTTGGCATTATATACCTTTTTCCCGTTTTCTATTGTTATGTAAAAACTATTTAGCGGTTTTCCTTCAGCTCGTACATCTACATAGAGCTTTGTTTTTGTCCCTTTGAATGTAATAGTAGGTGTATTATATACATAAGAATCACTAGATACATCAAACGATAGGGCTATCTTTTTTTCGTATCCACCCCACTTTACGATGAGGTTAAGGGGTTTTCCGGGAAAACCAGGGGATATACCTCGTATCGATACCCGGTAATGATTAAGTAGCTTTATTTGAAGATTGTCTGTAATATCTTTTTTGCTTTTTGTAAATACTCGTACAAGTTTAAGGTCCTTTTCTTCTAAGGGTAACTCATTTCCACTATCGTCTTCTACCTTTATATTAAAACCATATTTGGGCTCTATTTTGAGATCTCCTCTCAAGCTTTTTGTTATACTTCCCCATCTGTGGGTAAGCATAACTGTTACCTTTCTTTTTATGGTATAGCCGTTCCATTTTATTTTGGTATTTCTAGGGGATGTAAACCCGTAGATATGTATAAATGTACTACCTTTTTTCGGTATGTAATTTGTAAGTGATTTTCTTATATCTTTTAGCCCCATTGTTTTTATGTTCCATTTTATATTTTTTAATTCTATATTTGTGGTATTTATAACTTCCCCTTTTACGCTAAATATTAAAGTCCCCCGTGGAAAATTATCCCTATTTAGAATAAGTTTAATCTTTTCCGACTGTTTTACAATCTTTACAGGAAATTCTTTTGAAATAGAGGCAATGGTAACGGTAAGCTTTGCATCCTCTTTTTGTTTCCTGATAGATGGTGTATGCCATATCCATCCTTTACCGTCTTTCCATCTTATCTGTCCCCGATCTACTTTCATTTTTAAATCACCAATATCTCTTATGTTATAGTCATATGGATTTTCTATTATTACCTTAGTATCTGTATTGTCATAGAGTTCATTTGGCTTTTCAGCATGAGGGGAAAATTCTATGCGAAGCGGGAACCATCCTACAGATGAGAAGGGAAAGGATTCTATATCCATATATCCTGTATACCCATTAAATGTTATTACATATACATTTCCATTGTAAATCCTGCCAAGGAGTGTGGTTTTTGATTTGGGGAAGAGATAGGTTCCTACTATTTTATTTTTCTTTAGAGAATATTTAAAGAAATTGTTAAATTTACCAAAAATAAAGCTTTCCCCATCACCTGTTCCAATATCTGGGTTTATTTTGCGAGTATCTATAGGGAAGAGTTTCCCTTCTTTTACTATATGCCATCCATTTGAATTTTTTACAAAAAGAAGGATATTTCCATTTGTAAGTTTTATTACTCCTTCACCGTATGATTTGGGTAAAAACAAGAGGTGTTTTATATTTCCTTTGCTATCAAAGAAAATATAGACTATTTTTTTGTTTAAGAATTCTATTTTAAATATGGAGGATTTTTGGGAATATGCCACTTCTTGAAACTTATGTATTTTTGAATTTGTGGATATACCGAGTGTGGAAAATGGCTGTTTTTTTATAGTGTTCATATTCTCATCATAAACTTTTAGTGCCCATTTTCCATTTTCTTTTGAGATTGTGGGGAGTATTGGTGTTTTCTGGTCAAAGGTATAACATTTTGGAATATATATAGTATTTGTATTTCCTAAAAGGTTCTTTTTCCCTGTTTTTATATTTATCCAGTAGATTTTTCCATAATCTTTTTTATCATATGAGATACCTATATTTTGAAAAAGAAGGAGGTCATCCATTGAAAGTTCATGAAGTTTAAATTCTGTAAGCTCATCTTTCAAATAACTATAAAAATATAATAATTGATTATTGCCTACTACAAATAGACCCCTTTCTCCATTTAATACCCCATCTTTGAATGTATTACTAGTATTATCCCCAGAGAGGTAATGTATGATTTCTTTTTTAGTAGTGAGATCTATCCTGTGTATCTCTATTTCGGGATGTTTATCGTTATATACAGTATATATAAAGTACTTTTCATATATTTTTCTGAATCGATTTAAATTAAGGGGTGGATAACTATTTGTTTTATATAGTTTTTCATAAATCTTTTCCCTTTTTTTAAGATCCACTATGTAAAATTTATAACTTCCGACATTTCTCTTTTTCTTGCTCCAAAATTCACATTTTATACCTAAATATTCGTCATTTCCGAATGAGCCGACAAACATATTTGAGAAATCAGGATTTTCATATTTTTCCTGGAGAGTAATAACTTTATTGGGAAGAGAGTATGCTGTATAAGGAAGACTAAAGAGTAAAGATATAAAAATTAAAAAAAGAAAGTATCTTTTCATAAAAACCCCTCCCTTTTATTTGCTTTTGTATAAAATTATACCATAAACAAGAAAATTTTGTAGGAAAATTTTAATATTTAATTGTTATTGCAAGGAGTACACGCCCCAACCGCCATTGCGAGTAGTCCATAACCCCTCTGTCATTGCGAGGA
>CAYWXH010000029.1:2277-14008 GCA_964462295.1 uncultured Atribacterota bacterium | reverse complement strand
TCCTCTTACGTCATTGCGAGGAGCCCGCATTCTGGGCGACGTGGCAATCTCTGGTACCCGGGACGTATTGGGAACGCAAAAGCGAGATTGCTTCGGGGCTAAAAAACAAGCCCCTCGCAATGACGACACAGGAAAACACGAGAATTGACTCTTGGAGATTGCTTCGGCCCTTGACAGGGCCTCGCAATGACAGCACCCAGAAGGGCGGTCCTTTCCTCTTACGTCATTGCGAGGAGCCCGCATTCTGGGCGACGTGGCAATCTCTGGTGCCCGGGAGCCACACAGATGGGTATAGGGGAACGCAAAAGAGAGATTGCTTCGGCCCCTTGCGGGGCCTCGCAATGACAAAACCCTCAGGGGCCGCAAAACGAGATTGCCACGCACCCTTCGGGTGCTCGCAATGACAAAACCATTGGGGCCCGCAGATTGCCACGCCTCCTTCGGAGGCTCGCAATGACAAGAGGGATAGTTCTCGCAATAACAAAAAGGTGCCCACAATGACAGAGGAAAGGAATGTTTGTACCCTTCCGACAACAGCTGAGGGAAATGCTAAGTTCTTTCAAGATTAAAATCTTTGTACACCCTTATCTAAACCTTTACTTGTGCAGTTTTTTGTGTTAAAATAACAAATAAATCTTCCCTGGAGGCCTTAAAATGATAGAAAAACTAAAGAAAGATATAGAAGAGCTTTATTCTCATATCAGAGAAGTAAGGAGAAAGATACATAGACACCCTGAGCTTAAACTAGAGGAATATGAAACGGCAAAACTTGTAGAAGAAGAGCTAAAATCCCTTGGGATAGAGACCTATCCTAATTATGCAGATACAACAGCTGTATTGGGAAGAATAAAAGGAAAAAAGCCCGGTCCAATCCGTGCCTTTCGTGCAGATATGGATGCACTTCCTATAAAGGAGGAGACAGGTCTTCCTTATGCATCTGAGGTAGATGGGGTTATGCATGCATGTGGACACGATATCCATACTGCATCTTTGGTAGGTCTTGCACACCTTCTTGCAAGAAACCAAGAAGAGCTCTCAGGTGAGGTAATATTTGTATTTCAGCCAGGAGAAGAGGGCGGTTTTGGAGGTAAGATTCTAACAGATGCAGGTTTTATCGAAAAATTTGGTATATCCTATATTATAGGCCAACATGTATACCCTGATGTACCTTTGGGAAAGATAGGATATAAAGTAGGGCTTATGACTGCAAATTCTGATAGATTTACTGTAAAAATAAAAGGCAAAGGCTCACACGGTGCAAGACCACATCAAGGCATAGACCCCATAACTATTGCATCACATATCACAGTTGCCTATGGCACGATACACTCAAGAGAGGTTGATCCCCTTGATTCTACAGTTATCACTGTAGGCTCGATTCATGCTGGAACAGCAAGTAATGTAATCCCTGATGATGCTATTATGCATGGAACTATAAGGACCTTCGGAGACAAAAACAGGGAATTTGTAGCAAAAAGGGTAGAGGAAGTTTCAAAATCACTTGCAAATACATTTAGGGCGGAAGCAGAGGTAGATATAAAGTTTGGCTATCCATCCGTATTCAATGATAAGGATATTACCATGAAGGTGAAAGAAGGGGCAGCCTTACTTTTGGGTGAGGAAAATGCTGTGGAAATCCCTGTACCTTCTATGGGTGGAGAAGATTTTGCATATTATCTTAAAAAAATTCCTGGAACATTTTATAGATTAGGTGTAGGCCCTTCCGAACCTTTACACAATGCACGATTTGCCCCCAATGAAGAAGTTTTGAAGGTGGGAATGGGGGTATTTGCAACAGTTGCCCTGATGTTACCTTAAGAGGTGAAAAATGGGAAGATTTATAGCACGTAGACTTATTATGCTTATACCAGTCCTTATAGGTGTTTCCATAATATCCTTTCTTATTTTACACATGGCCCCCGGAGATCCTGCAGAATTATTGGCAGGGGAGGAGGCTACAAAAGAGGATATTATGATGGTAAGACATGAATTAGGACTTGATAAACCCTTATATATCCAGTATTTTATGTTTTTAAAGGGAATATTTACAGGGGAGTTAAAATCTCTTAAATTTAGCATGCCTGTTATGGATGTAATAAGGCCACGGCTTTTTAATACATTAGAACTTTCTCTTGCGAGTATACTTATTGCTGTAGTTATCGGTATTTTTGCAGGGGTAATGTCTGCTACTCATCGATATACATGGATAGATTATATAAGCACAATAGGTGCCCTTTTGGGGGTATCTATGCCTGTTTTTTGGTGGGGCCTTATTCTTATCCTTGTATTTTCTGTAAATCTTGGACTTTTGCCATCAGGTGGTATGGGTGGGATAAGACACCTTATTCTCCCTGCAATAGTTCTTGGCACGGCATCCACTGCAATTATCGCTCGTATGACCCGTTCGAGTATGCTTGATGTACTACGCCAGGATTATGTGCGAACAGCAAGGGCAAAGGGTCTTTTGGAGAAGATCGTTATATACAGACATGCACTTAGGAATGCACTTATCCCTACAGTTACAGTGGTGGGTCTTCAGTTTGGATATATGCTTGCAGGTGCTGTACTTACAGAGAGTGTATTTTCTTGGCCTGGTGTAGGGAGACTCTTGGTTGAGGCCATTCTTTTTAGAGATTTTCCTGTAGTACAATCTGCCCTTTTGATAATTGCTATTATGTTTGTCCTTGTAAATCTTATGGTAGATATCCTATATGCATTCTTAGACCCGAGGATAAGACATGAATAAAAAGAAAAAAAGAACTCAATTTGCACTTATATGGAGACGTCTCAAAAGAAATAAGGCCGCAGTTATAGGCTTTTTCATTGTAATCCTTTACTTTACAGTAGCTATATTCGCACCCTATATTGCACCATATGATCCATATAACCAAGATCTTGCAAAAAGTTTTTTACCTATATCATGGGTACATCCATTAGGATGTGATGAATTTGGAAGAGATCTACTTTCTCGTATTATATATGGAGCAAGGATCTCTCTTATTATACAGCTTGGATCTATTGTAATAGCACTTACCCTTGGTGTCTTTCTAGGTGCCATAGGGGGCTATTTTGGGGGAAGACTCGATGAGGTAATAATGCGCTTTATGGATATATTGCTTGCATTCCCTGGTATGCTTTTGGCACTTGCCATAATAAGTATGTTGGGGCCAAGTCTTAAAAACCTTATAATAGCAATAGGAATCTATTCTTTGCCTCAATTTGCCCGAATTACAAGGGGTGCAGTTATTGCTGTGAAAGAAAATGAGTATATAAAGGCCGCAAAAGCAATAGGTGAGACAAATGGTTCAATTATATGGAGGTATGTATTGCCAAATGCACTCTCTCCCATTATAGTACAGACTACATTGAGGATGGCTACAGTACTTCTCACAGCTGCAGGGCTTGGATTTTTGGGTTTAGGCGTACAACCCCCTACACCGGAATGGGGTGCAATGTTAAGTAACGCGAGGATGTATCTTAGGGTGGCACCGGGTGTCGCTTTTTTTCCTGGGCTTGCCATAATGATTGTAGTTTTGGGTTTTAATCTCTTTGGTGATGGACTTCAAGATGCATTAAATCCAAGGTTAAAGGAATAGATGATTATGGGTGAAGAGCTTTTAAGGGTAGAGAATCTTACTACACATTTTTATACAGAAGAAGGGATTGTAAAGGCATTAGATGGGGTTTCTTTTTCTATTCAAAAGGGAGAAATTCTTGGGCTTGTAGGAGAAACAGGTTGTGGAAAGTCTGTAACTGCAACATCTATCATGCGTCTTATCCCTGTGCCTCCTGGTAAGATTGTAAGTGGAGAAATCTGGTTTGAGGGAAAAGACCTTTTAAAACTTTCTGAAGACCAGATGCGAAAGATAAGGGGTAAGGATATAACTATGATCTTCCAAGACCCCATGAGTAGCCTAAATCCTGTGCTTCGTGTAGGTTTTCAAGTACTTGAGGCAATCCTTGCACATTTTCCCATACAATTAAAAGAGGGGATGGCACGGGTTGTAGAACTTTTTAAAAAGGTAAATATTCCTGATGCGGAACAGTCTGTGTCTAGATATCCTCACCAATTTTCTGGTGGCATGAGACAAAGGGTAATGATTGCAATGGCACTTTCCGGTCAACCCAAACTCCTCATAGCAGATGAGCCTACAACAGCACTTGATGTATCTATTCAGGCACAAATCCTTACCCTTATAAAGAGGCTTCAAAAAGAATATAATACCAGTGTACTTCTTATCTCCCATGATCTGGGGGTAATTGCTACAATGGCTCAAAAGGTAGCGGTTATGTATGCAGGGAGGATAGTGGAGTATGGAAATGTAGAGCAAATATTTAACAATCCCTTACATCCCTATACAAAGGGATTGCTTAAGGCTATCCCCGACCTTGATGAAGATAGAGAATGGCTTGAGGTAATACCAGGTTCTGTTCCTAATCTTATATATCCCCCTGAGGGCTGTAGATTCCATCCAAGATGTGCATATGTAAAAGATATATGTAAAAAAGAAAAACCACCTCTTATTGAGGTAGAAGAAGGACATAAGGTGGCATGTTATGAGTATAGTAAGGGTAGATAATCTAAAAAAGTATTTTCCTATAGATAAAGGTATAATATTTCCCAAGATTGTGGGATATGTAAAAGCAGTAGATGATGTCTCTTTTTCCCTTGAAAAAGGTGAGACTCTTGGCCTTGTAGGAGAATCGGGAAGTGGCAAATCTACAACAGGGCTTGTGCTTTTGAGGCTTTTGGAACCTACGGGTGGAGAGGTTTATTTTAATGAAAAACCACTCTCTTCTTTTACAGAACCAGATTTCAAACTCTTCAGACAAAAGGCACAGATTGTATTCCAGGACCCATTTTCATCACTTAATCCCCGTATGATTATAAAAGATATTGTTGGCAGGCCCCTTAAGATTCACGGTCTTGTAAAGACTGATAAAGAGATAGAAGAAAAGGTACTCTCTATTTTAAAGGAAGTGGGACTTAAAGAGGAACATCTTATAAGGTATCCACATGAATTCTCCGGGGGACAGAGACAAAGAATCGCCATTGCCCGTGCACTTATCTCTAATCCGGAGTTTATCGTACTGGATGAGCCCACATCTGCACTTGATGTATCTGTACAGGCACAGATACTTAACCTTTTAAAAGAACTTCAGATTAGACGTTCCCTCTCTTATCTTTTTATCTCTCACGATCTATCTGTGATAAAACATGTAAGTCATAGGGTAGCTGTCATGTATCTTGGCAAAATTGTGGAATATACCGAAAAAGAAAAGCTTTTTAAAAATCCTCTACATCCTTATACTCAGGCACTTCTTAAGAGTATTCCAAAACCAAAGATAACAGGAGAAGAGATTGAAGATAAGGTGATAGAGGGTGAGATCCCAAGTCCTTCTAATCCTCCAAAAGGATGCAGATTTAATACCCGTTGCCCTTATGCGAAACCTGTTTGTTTAGAAAAAGAACCATCACTTGTTGAAGTAGAAAAAGGGCATTTTGTAGCCTGTTTTAAATACGAGTAGATATCAGAAAAAAATAATCTAAAAGTTTATTATAATCCCCAATATCTTTTTAATCTATGCTATAATATATTATTAGAAAATAACAAAAAAAGGAGGTGGAGTTATGAGAAAGATTTTATTTTTTGTAACTTTAGTATTGGTATTTGGTCTTTTTGCTACACTTTCATTTGCAGGTGGCAAAACCCTTGTTGTAGGACAGGGCGCAGAGCCAGTAGGGCTTGATCCACAAGATGTAACAGATAACCCATCCTATGAAGTGGCAAGACACATCTATGATGGTTTGGTAGAATTTGGTCCAGATTTAAAGATTCAGCCTGCACTTGCAGAGAAGTGGGATGTTTCAGAAGATGGACTTACATGGACATTTTATCTTAGAAAGGGTGTAAAATTCCACAGTGGCACTCCATTTAATGCAGAGGCTGTAAAGAAAAATTTTGATCGTATTGTAAATGGTAAATTCAAAAGAACCTCTCTTTATAAACCTTTTATAAAGAGTGTAGAGGTAGTGGATGAGTATACTGTAAAATTTCATCTTAAGGTACCATTTGGTGCATTTTTACATATACTTGCACATGGTGCAGGACTCATCCTTGACCCATCACTTATAGACAAAGGTGCAGACATAAAACATCATCCTTCTGGAACAGGTGCTTTTGTATTTAAGGAATGGGTCCCTGGTGACCATATTACACTTGTTGCAAATAAGAATTATTGGAGAAAGGACAAAGTAAAGCTTTCCAAGATTGTATTTAAAACTATACCTGAAGATACATCAAGAACTATGATGCTTGAAACAGGTGAGTTGGATGTAGCAGAGAGGGTTTCTCCATTTGATGTGCCAAGGCTTCAGAAAAACAAAAAGATAAAGGTAGAAATTGCCCCATCTTTGAGGGTAATTTATATGCTTATAAATAATGTGAAATATCCGGATGTGAGAGTAAGACAGGCATTTAACTATGCAGTAGATAAAGAAGCAATCTGTAAGAATATCTTAAAAGGCCTTGCAGAGCCTGCACATTCTCCACTTGCACCTCTTACATGGGGTTATGCAGATGGAGGATACTACCCGTATGATCCTGATAAGGCAAAGGCACTTCTTGCAGAGGCAGGATGGAAAGATACGGATGGTGATGGTATCCTTGACAAAGATGGAAAGAAATTTACACTAAAGCTCTATACACCACATGGAAGATACCTTATGGACTATAAGGTGGCAGAGGCAGTCCAGGGATACTTCCAGAAGATTGGTATTGAGGCAAAACTTCACACTGCAGACTGGGCAACATATCTTGCATCTTTGCGTAAGCCACCTGAAGAGGCAAAATATGATTTAGCACTTTTGGGATGGGCACCATCTACAGGTGATGGAGACTGGGTATTAAGACCTCTATTCCATAGTGATTATTTTGCTCCAAAGGGCGGAAACAGGGCATTTTATAAAAATCCTGAGGTGGATAAGCTCATCATCGCTGGGATGAAAGAGGTAAATCCAGACAAGAGAAAGGAATATTATAAGAAAGCCCAGGAGATCATTATGAAAGATGCACCATGGCTTTTCTTACATGTACAGAAAAATGTCATAGCATATAGAACAAATATAAAGAATGTTATAGAACTTCCTCTTGAAATCCTTGTTGTAAAGTGGGCAGATAAAGAGTGATAATAAAGTTGGGGGTGTGGTATTAACCATACCCCCAACCAAATAAGAGGGAGAGAAGATGAAATTTGTAAAAAAGTTTGGGCTTTTAATTCTCCTTTTGGCTATAATGGGAGTTATGTCTTTTCTCTCTCCAAGATTCCTTACCTTTTCTAATATTATAAATATATTAAGGCAGTCATCTATAAATGGTATAATTGCCTGTGGAATGACCCTTGTTATCCTTACATCAGGAATAGACCTTTCGGTGGGTGCACTACTTGCCATATCTACTATTATTTCCGCTCTTTTTATAAAAACCGGTGCTTCTGCAATTATCTCTATTATTCTTGCCCTTCTAATAGGTGGTACCCTTGGCACCTTAAATGGTACCATTGTTTCATACTTGAAGGTGCCTGCCTTTATTGTTACACTGGGGATGATGGGGATAGCAAGGGGACTTGCCCTTATTATATCCAAAGGGGCACCTGTTACTGGATTTCCAGATGCATTTAGGGTTCTTGGTACAGGTTCTTTGGGAAATATCCCAATTCCCATTATTGTAGGAGCCATTGTCTTTTTTATTACATGGTTTCTTGTCGAAAATACAGCATTTGGTATGTGGGTACGTTCTGTTGGGAGTAATAGGGTAGCGAGTAGGTTCTCAGGTGTCCCACTTAGAAAGGTAGAGGTATTGGTATATACACTATCTGGTATATTCTCCGCACTTTCCGGTATAATACTTATCGGAAGGTTAAACTCTGCACAACCCACGGCTGGTATGGGATACGAATTTAGTGCTATTGCTGCTGTCGTTTTGGGGGGTACACGATTTACAGGAGGAGAAGGTACAATCTTTGGAACCCTTATAGGGGTCCTAATTCTTGGGGTAATAGATAACTCTATAAATATACTGAATATCTCTCCATTTTATGAGCAAATAATAAAAGGCTCCATAATTGCACTTGCACTTTTGGTATACAATAAGGTACAGACAGAAAAGACATAAGAAGGGAGGTGGTAGATAAGAGTATATTCTCTGATTTTTAAATAATTTAAAAATAACAAGGGGGTGTAAGTTATGAAGAAGTTAGCAGTATTGTTAAGTGTAGTTTTAATTCTTAGTTTTGCATTTTCAGGTATCGCATTTACAAAAACCTATACATTAGGACTCTGTCTTTCTACACTAAATAACCCATTCTTTGTGACACTTAAAAATGGTGCAGAGAGTGCTGCTAAAAATCTCGGTGTAAAGCTTATAGTTTATGATGCACAGGATGATCCTGCAAAACAGGCGTCTCAGGTAGAAGACCTTATCCAGAAAAAGGTAGATGCTATCCTTGTAAACCCAACAGATGCAAATGCTATTGTGCCATCTGTGCTTAAGGCAAATAAGGTAGGTATTCCTGTATTTACCATTGATAGATCTGCTGCAAAGGGCGATGTAGTTTGTCATATTGCATCAGATAATGTTGCAGGGGGAAGGATGGCAGGTGAGTATCTTGCCAAGCTCCTAAATTACAAGGGAAATGTTGCAGAACTTGTAGGAATTCCTGGGACTTCTGCCGCAAGAGATAGGGGAAAGGGATTCAATGAAGTAATGAAGAAATATAAAGATATAAAGATTGTTGCCCGTCAAACTGCAGATTTCAATAGGGCAAAGGGTATGCAGGTATTTGAAAATATACTTCAGGCACATCCTGAAGTCCAGGGTGTATTTGCACACAATGACGAGATGGTACTTGGTGCTATTGCTGCAGCTGAGGCAGCAGGGAGAAATGATATAATCTTTGTGGGATTTGACGCAATAGATGATGCCGTAAAGGCAGTAAAGGCAGGAAAACTTGCCGCAACAGTGGCACAACAACCTGCTGAAATGGGAAAATTAGGTGTAGAAAATGCAGTTAAATATCTAAAAGGAGGAAAACTTCCGAAATTTATCCCTGTACCTCTTAAGCTTATAACCAAAGATAATGTAAAATAGGAGGAGCACCATAAGGCCTGTAATAGAAGTAAAAGGATTAAAAAAGCACTTTCCCGGGGTATGGGCTTTAAAAGGGGTGGATTTTGAACTCCTTCGGGGTGAGGTCCATGCTATTGTGGGGGAAAATGGTGCCGGAAAATCTACACTTATAAATATACTCTCAGGTGCCATACCCCCTACAGAGGGAGAGATATATTTAGATGGGGAGAGGATTCAACACTTCTCCCCATCTTATGCCTTAAAACATGGAATAAGTGTAATACACCAAGAGCTTTTACTTATTCCGGAACTTGATGTTGGGCAAAATATTTTTCTGGGGCAAGAACCTATAAAAGGTGGTTTTATAGATTGGCCCGTTATTTATAAAAAAAGTAAAGAGATCTTATCTGAACTTGGTCTTTCTATTGATCCCCATGAAAAGATAAAAAATCTTTCTATAGCTATGCAACAGATGGTAGAGATTGCCCGGGCCATCTCTTTTGATGCAAAGGTTATAGCAATGGATGAACCTACATCTTCTCTTTCCGAGGAGGAAATAAACATTCTTTTTGACCTTATAAAAAGACTTTCTAAAAGTGGAAAAAGTATTATATATATTTCCCACAGGCTAGAGGAAATTTTTGAAATAGCTAACCGCGTAACTGTAATGAAAGATGGTGAGAAGATTATAACAGATAATATAGAAAATCTTACCAAGGAAAAGATAGTTACATATATGGTAGGACGAAAGATAGAAGAGATGTATCCTGAGAGAAAAGTAGAGAAAAAGGAAGAGATTTTAAGTGTAGAGCATTTTACCCGTGCAGGTTATTTTGAGGATATTAGCTTTTCTCTACATAGAGGTGAAATATTAGGCTTTTATGGTTTGGTAGGTGCAGGAAGGTCAGAACTTGCACAAACTATATTTGGACTTTATCCAAAAGATAAGGGTGTATTGAGATTCAAAGGGAAAAAGGTAAAGATAAAAAGGTGTCAAGATGCCATATCTTTAGGTATAGGTTATCTCCCTGAAGATAGAAAAACCCAGGGGCTTTTTTTAAACATGGCTATAACGCATAATACAGTTATATCTTCCATATATCAATTTCTCAAGATGGGGATACTTCTAAAAAATAAGATAGTGGAAAAGACAAAAGAGTATATAGAACTCCTTAAGATAAAGACCCCATCAGTATATCAGATAGTAAACAATCTTTCAGGGGGAAACCAACAAAAGGTAATAATAGCCAAGTGGTTACTTACAAGGCCTGAGGTCTTTATCCTTGATGAGCCTACACGAGGAATAGATGTGGGAACAAAGAGGGAGATATATAATCTTATGGATAGTATGTCCAAAGAGGGGATTGGTATTGTTATGATATCTTCGGATCTTCCGGAGATATTGGGTGTGGCAGATAGGATAATTGTAATGAGAGAGGGTAAAATTGTGGGTGAATTTACAAAAGATGAGGCTACGGAAGAGCTTGTTGTAGCTCGGGCTACAGGGGCAAGTTGATATGAAACTTCTTAGAAGTTTAAGCAGTGGTGTAGTATTATTTGTAACTGTCTTAATATTTGGAGTATTGTATAAGGGTTTTTTCTCTTTTTCCAATATCTCAAATATTCTCCTTCAATCCTCTATTTTGGGAATTGTAGCAGGGGGGATGACTTTTGTTATTTTGTCAGGAGGTATAGACCTTTCCGTGGGCTCAGTTGTAGCATTTACATCTGCTATAGCCTGTGGGCTTGAAGTAAATATGCATCTTCCATGGTATATTGCTTTTTTGGGGGCAATAGCTGTAGGTGCTCTTTTTGGTACGATAAATGGTGGTCTTGTAGTTTACGGAGGACTTCAACCATTTATTGCAACACTTACTACAATGGCTATTGCCAGAGGGGCTACCCTTGCATATACAAGGGGATACCCAATATCTGGTATGAGTGATATGTTTCTGTTTTGGGGTTCGGGGGATATACACGGTTTTCCCATGCCTATTATCGTAATGATAATAGTGCTTTTGTTATTATATTTTATATCAAAGATGACACGATTTGGATTTCATATATATGCAGTAGGGGGGCATGAAGAGGCATCAAGGGTGACGGGTGTGAATATAGACAAAACTAAGTTTATGGTGTATGTGGTAAGTGGTATAACAGCTGCAGTGGGGGGAATACTTCTTGCCGGAAGACTTTGGTCTGCACAGCCCAATGCAGCTATTGGATTTGAACTTGATGCCATTGCGGCAGTAGTCTTGGGAGGAACAAGTCTTTTTGGAGGCGTAGGAGGGATCGGTGGGACAGTAATAGGTATGCTTATTATGGGGACACTTAATAATGGATTGAGCCTTTTAGGGGTGACGAGTTATCTTCAGCAGGTGATAAAGGGCACAGTTTTTGTCCTTGCCGTACTTTTGGACCTTATTGTAAAGGGGAGACTTTCTAAAAAAGTGGAGTAGATGGGTGCTTGTCATTGCGAGGGGCTTGTTTTGTAGCCCCGAAGCAACCTGCAGCCCTCAAGTGTCGTCATTGCGAGCGCTCCCACTTTTTGTCATTGCGAGGCCTTTTCCCTTGTCATTGCGAGCACCACGAAGTGGTGCGAA
>CAYWXH010000029.1:0-2177 GCA_964462295.1 uncultured Atribacterota bacterium | reverse complement strand
TTGTCATTGCGAGGCCTTTTCCCTTGTCATTGCGAGCACCACGAAGTGGTGCGAAGCAATCTCTCTTTTTGGGGTACCAGAGATTGCCACGTCGGGACAAAAACCGTTCCTCCTCGCAATGACAAATGGGGGCGTGCGGCCCCCCATGTGTCGTCATTGCGAGCGCCACAGAGTGGCCCGTGGCAATCTCCAAGAGCCAATTTTCGTGTTCCCCTAGGACGTTATTGCGAGCCCGAGTAAGTATGTGTAGCAATCTTAAAAAACATAAATAAAAGAAGGAGGGGAAAATGCTAAACTTAGGATTTGTACCTACAAGAAGAAAACTTTTTAACATTGAAGAGGCAATAAGGTATAAGAAACTTATAAGAAAAAGAACTGAAGGGATACTTGAAGAATTTGAAAATATACATATATATGATATTGATTGGGTAAATGAAGAGGGGCTCCTTTTTGATGAGAGCGACCTCGATAAGGTCATAAATTACCTTAAGCAAAAAGAAGTTGATGCCCTCTTTTTCCCTCACTGTAATTTTGGTTCTGAGGACCTTGTGGGAAAGGTTGCTAAAATTATTGGGGTGCCAGTACTCCTTTGGGGACCTCGGGATGATCCCCCAAATGATGAAGGTATTAGGGCAAGAGATACGCAATGTGGTCTATTTGCCACATCCAAAGTCCTTCGGAGAATGAATGTCCCATTTACATATATTACAAATAGTTGGGTAGATTCTCCTACCTTAAGAGACGGGCTTTTAGATTTTATTCGGGTAGCCAATGTAGTGAAAGAATTAAAAGATCTGAGGATTCTTCAGATAAGTACCCGTCCTGGTGCCTTTTGGACTATGATATCAAATGAAGGAGAGCTCCTTGAGCGTTTTGGTATACAATTAGTACCTGTTACTATTTATGATTTAAAACTTAAAATGGATAAAGTAGTATCCCAAACTCCTAAAGAGATAGATAAGGTTATAGATTATATAAACAATACTTTTAAAAGAGAGCCTTATGTGACAGATGAACATATAAAAAAGATTGCCATACTTAAGATAGCCATGAGAGAGATGGCAGATGAGGTTGGTGCAAAGGCAATAGCTATCCAGTGTTGGACATCTTTACAAGATATGGTAGGTCTTGTGCCTTGTCTTGCCAATGCTATGCTTACAGATGAGAGGCTTCCCGTGGTATGTGAGACAGATATCCATGGGGCAATAGGTGCAATAATGGGACAAGCTCTTACTATGGGGAAAAGCCCTATATTTTTTGCAGACCTTACAGTAAGACATCCAAAGAATGAAAATGCTGAGCTCCTATGGCACTGTGGACCATTCCCACCCTCTTTAGCCAAGCCAGGAACACAAATGGTAATAGGTGGGCATTATCTTATGGAGGGTAAACCCTTTGGTCTTGGTAATTGGGAGATAAAAGGCGGAGATGTAACTATCTTGAGATTTGATGGTGACCATGGGGAGTATAGATTATTAATAGGTGAGGCAAAGGGTACAGAAGGTCCCTATGTAAAAGGCACTTATCTATGGATAGAGGTCTCAGACTGGCCTATGTGGGAAAATACTATTATAAATGGTCCCTATGTCCATCATGTAATAGGTGTTCATGGACAATATAAAAAGGTATTACAAGAGGTAACTAAATATATTCCAGGACTTATTCCTGAGGTATTACCATAAGGGTATAGGTCTCTAGCAATGACAGGGTGAGTGTCATTGCTAGAGACCGTTCTTTCCCCTCCTTCTCATTGTGCGGCCCTTTCCCACTCCTGTCATTACGAGTCCTTCCTCACTTCCTGTCATTGCAAGGCCCACCTTTCCCCCTGTCATTGCGAGGCCCCGCAAGGGGCCGAAGCAATCTGCTGCCCCATGTGTCGTCATTGCGAGCCTTCGCAGGAGGCGTGGCAATCTCCGAGAGCCAATCCTCGTGTTCCCCTGTGCCGTCATTGCGAGGGGCTTGTTTTCTAGCTCCGAAGCAATTTCTCTTTTAGGTTCTCCAATTCCCGTACGTACTACCCCTGGGCACCAGAGATTGCTTCGTCGGAGCAAAAAGCGCTCCTCCTCGCAATGACAGTAGGGGGATGTACGGGCTCCTCGCAATGACAGTTGGGGGGCACAGACTCCTCGCAATGACAGCTGAATAACACGAGTTCCGCAATGATATTTAAGGGTATA
>CAYWXH010000028.1:0-18222 GCA_964462295.1 uncultured Atribacterota bacterium | reverse complement strand
CCTCGTAAGGACAAGCCTGGGTAAAGGCCTCACAATAACAAGATAAAAAGATACTCTCTTTGATTGACAATAAAGGTTCTAAATGTTATACTTTTTATACAAATTTAAAGGAAAAATTTAATTTTTGGAGGACTATGTGAAAATAGGCTTGGTTCAACCTGATATTATACTTGGAGAGCCAGAGGAAAATATAATAAGGGTGGAGAAACTCTTAGATAAGATGTTTGATATAGATAAACCAGATGTAGTAGTCCTACCTGAGCTTTGGTATACAGGATATGATTATTCGACCCTTTCTCAAAATGCTTCAACAGATGATAGAGTTCTCTCTCTTTTGAGGAATTGGTTGGAAAGATATCCAGCCTTGTGGATACCAGGAAGTTTTCCTGTTTTAGAAGATGGGAAAATTTACAATAGGACATATGCTATATCACCTAAAGGAGAGCTCCTTGCAAAATATGATAAGATTCATCTTTTTGGACCCATGAGTGAGAAGGTGCATTTTTTTGCAGGATCTAAGATTGTAACTTTTGAATATGGCAAAGCAGTTTTTGGTCTTTCTATCTGTTATGATTTGAGATTTCCGGAGCTTTTTCGCCTCCTTACACTAAAAGGGGTAAAGGTTGTTTTTCTGCCCACAGAATGGCCTACACCACGTATTAGGCACTTTGATATCCTTATGCGTGCACGGGCCATTGAGAATCAGATCTATATGGTAAGTGCAAATCGTGTAGGAAAAGATAGTATGAGCGAATTTTCCGGTGGTTCTCTTGTGATAGACCCATGGGGCGAAGATGTGTGCAAGCTTTCTGATAAAGAGGATGTAGCCATATGTGATATAGACCTTTCCCTTGTGGATAGAGTGCGCAAGAAAATTCCTGTCCTTTCTGATAGAAGGGAGGATGTCTATAGTATAGAGGAGGTATAAGTGGGAAAAGTCATAAGCTTTATAAACCTAAAGGGTGGTGTAGGAAAGACCCATATAACGGTTGCAGTTGCAGAATTTATTGCAGCAGAGGATGAAAAGCGTGTACTTGTTATAGACCTTGACCCCCAGACAAATGCCACTATACTTCTTATTGGAGAAGAGAGGTGGAAGGAACAAGAAGATAAAGGGAAAACTCTCTATCAACTCTTTCGTGATAGATTGGAAAAAACTAATAAGTTTGACCTTGAGACATCTATTATGAGGGGGGTATCGAATTTAAAAGGAGGTATTCCTACACTTGATTTACTACCTTCTAGTATAAACCTTATAAATATCCAAGATTCTCTCTCTCTTATTCCAAGTGGAGAGTTATATACCACTTTACCTATTGTTATACTGAAAGAGGCTATAAAAGACATACTACCTCTTTATGATTATGTATTTATAGACTGTCCCCCTAATTTAGGTATTATTACATTAAATGGTCTTTTTATCTCTGATTACTACATAATTCCTACTATCCCTGATATTCTATCCACATATGGGATACCTCAGATCCTAAATAGGGTAAGGATGTTTAGGGAAAAATTGGACATAACAGTAAGGCCATTGGGTATTGTGATATCTATGTTTAGAGCAAACAATGCCCTTCATAAAAACACGATAAAGGCACTTAAGGCACGGGCAGAGATGGGTGAGTATCCGGAGGTTTTCCAGACCGTTATCCCTCTTACTATAAAGGCGGCAGAATCTGCAAACTTTGAAGATATGCCCACATCACTAAAACAAAAGTATGGTTATGGGAAGATATATGAAAGCTATAGAAACCTTGCCACAGAGATACAAGAAAGGATAGAGAAAGATGAGATCCAGAGAGATTCTTAAGGCACTTAAACTTTTAGAAGAGTTTGTGATGGAAAACAAAGATGCCATAGATAAATATGAAAAAAACAAAGAAAAGGAAGAAAATAGTGATCTAGAAGACCTTTTTTCACTTTACATAAAAGGAGAAGAAACCTTACGGAAATATCTTATGAACCTTGACACTAAAACCTTAAAAAATATAATAAAAGAGTATGGGTTAGATAGGACTCGAAAAAGTGCAAGATGGCGAAAAAAGGAGAGGCTGATAGAGTTTATTGTAAAGAAATTGAGAGAGTATCATAAAAAAGGAAGTGTATTTTTAGGAGAGTGATATTATGGATAAAAAGACTATAGACCTTGAGGTTTTACCAGATGATGCAAAGAGAGAGCTTATAGATTTCTATGAATATCTTGTGAAGAAGTATGGGAAGAAAAAGCGGGTAGATATCCAGGATATTTTACCGAAACCAATAAAGAGGTTTACCCCTCTTAAAAGAGAAGAAATTTATGAAAGATAGGGTATTTATTGATACAAATGTTTGGCTTTATGCCTTTATGGAAGATAGCCAAGGCAAAAAAGAGAGGGCACTCTCTGTCATTTCTAAGAATTCAGGCAATATAGTAATAAGTACTCAAGTCCTTATCGAAATTTCTGCAAATCTTTTGAAAAAGACAGATTATGATGAGAAAGATGTATCTATTGTTGTAGAGAGGCTCAGCTATGTATACCATATTTCTTTGGTAGATGTGCAGACTATACTAAAAGCACTTGATATACGAAAAAAATATAAATACTCCTTTTGGGATAGTCTTATTATCGCATCTGCCCTTATTGCAGGATGTAGTATCCTTTATACAGAAGATATGCAACATAGCCAATTGATAGATGGGAGCCTAAGGATAGTAAATCCTTTTTTAGGAGAGTGATACTATGGATAAAAAGACTATAGACCTTGAGGTTTTACCAGATGATGCAAAGAGAGAGCTTATAGATTTCTATGAATATCTTGTGAAGAAGTATGGGAAGAAAAAGCGGGTAGATAAACTAATGGAAATTTTCCATAAGTATAAAATAGAACTCCCAAAGGATTATAAATTTGACAGAGAAGAGATACATGAGAGATAAAGTATTTATTGATACAAATGTTCTTATATATTTTGTGAGTGCTGAAAGGTCGAAAAAATGGATAGCAAAAGAACTTTTGGTAGAAAAGGGAGACTTTATCCAAGTCATAAGCTCTCAAGTAATAGGGGAATTTGTAAACACTTGTATAAAAAAAGCTCTCTTAACAAAAAAAGAAGCTTATACTGTAGCTGAAGTATTTATGAACAGTCTAGAGTTTTTTCTAATAGATGAAAAAGTCTTGTATAAAAGTTTTGATATAAATATTCGCTATAAATACTCCTTTTGGGATAGTCTTATTATCGCATCTGCCCTTATTGCAGGATGTAGTATCCTTTATACAGAAGATATGCAACATAGCCAATTGATAGATGGAAACCTAAGGATAGTAAATCCTTTTTTATAAACTTATAGACAGGAGGAAAAGATTATGACACCATTTGAAAGATACAAGATGTGGCTTGAAGGAGGTTTTCTCACAGAAGAGGATAGGAAAGAATTAGAATCCATAAAAGATAATCAGAAAGAGATTGAAGAGCGATTTTTTGGAGAATTAGAGTTTGGCACAGGTGGTATCCGCGGCATCATGGGCTTGGGCTCTATGCGCATGAATGTTTACAACATAGGTAGGGTATCTCAGGCTATTTCCCAATACATAGAGGAGAAAGGTCTTCCCAAAAAGGTTGTTATCTCTTTTGATACAAGGAATAATTCTTCCAAATTTTCAAGATATGCAGCAGAGGTCTTCTCTGCAAATGGTATAAAGACCTATCTGTTTCGCTATCCTCGTCCTACCCCAGAGCTTTCCTTTGCCGTATCCCATTTGGGCTGTGGTATGGGTGTTATGGTTACAGCAAGTCATAATCCACCAGAGTATAACGGATATAAGGCATATGGTCCAAATGGTGCACAGATTATATCACCTACAGATAGAGAGATTACAGAGTATATGACAAAGATAGATTTTAGGGACATAAAACGTTCAGATGAAAATATAGTACTTATTGATAAAGAGGTGGATGAGCCATACCTTGAAACTGTAACAGGTATGTGGTATATACAAGATGTAGAAAGGGATATAAAAATTATATACACCCCCCTTCACGGTGTGGGTGCCTATATGATGGAGCCTGCGTTCCAGAGGATAAACTACTACAACATCTATACAGAACCACACCAGAGGGCAGCTGACCCTTATTTTTCCACAGTGAAGTCTCCTAATCCGGAAGACCCACAAGGTGGGGCATTTGATATGAGTATGAAGCTTGCAGATGAGATCTCTTCAGATTATGTATTCGCATCAGATCCAGATGCAGATAGGATGGGGGTTGTGGTAAGAGATGGTGGAGAGTTTGAAAGACTTACAGGCAATCAGGTAGGGCTTTTGCTCGCTGATTACCTTATAAGAAGGGGGAAAGAGTTAGGTACCCTCCCAAAGGATCCATATATAGTGAAAACTATTGTATCTACATATCTTATTGATAAAATGGGCAAAGAAGAAGGATTTAGAGTACTAAATACATATACAGGATTTAAAAATATTTGTAATGTAGTAGATGCCCAAGAGAAAAAGGGAGATTATGGTTTTATTTTGGGTTTTGAAGAGAGTATAGGTTATACCCTTTCCCCAAAGGTAAAAGATAAAGATTCCATAGGTACATCACTTGCCCTTGCTTCTATGATTGGATGGTATAAAAAGAGGGGAGTATCCCTTTTTGAAAACCTTGAGGAGATTTATAAAAAGTATGGTTATTATTTAGAGGATCAACTCTCTTTGGTATATGAAGGAGTTGAGGGAAAGAAAAAGATAGAGGCTATAATGGAAGGATTGAGAAAGTCCCCACCAGATGTTCTTTCAGGGATGTCTCTTACAGAAAAGTATGATTATATGGATGGTATAAAGGGACTCCCTCCGGGAAATGTATTGGAGTTTCATTATGGAGAACTCTATAGATTTTTTGCACGTCCCTCAGGTACAGAGCCAAAGATAAAGTTCTACCTGATGGTAACAGGTGCAAAGTCAAAAGATGAGGCACTCTCTCTTCTTTCAAAAACCAAAGAAGAGTTAAAGTCATATGCAGAGGGATTTGCGAAATAGATGAGTTTTACAGATATCCTTATGGCAATGGTGGGAACAGGTGCCACCATTGCCATAGGTGCATTCATATATCATATAGGTGTCCTATCTTATAAAAGTACAAAGGAGCTAGGGAGCCTGGTTGTAAATGTTACATATCCCCTTCTTATTTTTGTAAATATTACTAAATATTTTCCCCAGATAGATGTACCCAGATGGTACCTCTTACCTCTTTATGAATATGCTATAATAGGTGGAAGTTTTTTTGTCGCATATCTTTATCTTAAATTAGATAGGAGTATAAGTTATAAAAAAGAGTTTCTTTTTATGGTCTCTTTTCAAAATACAAGCTTTTTGCCCCTTGTGATTATTGCAAATCTTTTTCCAGAAGATATAGCAGGTAGATACTTTATCTATATATTTTTATTTGATATGTTTTTTGGTGCAGGGATTATATCCACTGCAAAGATACTCTTTTTAAAAGATGGTAGAGGGTTTGAATGGAAAAAGCTTATAACCCCTCCACTTATTGCAGTGCTTACCTCTCTTTTGTTTGTCCATTTTGGCTGGGGAAAACGGATACCACATATCATTACAGACACCTTAAAAAACATAGGTAGTATATCTATTCCCCTTTCCCTCTTAGTTTTAGGTGGGATTATATATTTTTCTATAAAGGAAAATCCAAAAATCGATTTTTCCTACGCCTTAAAAGGTACATTCTTAAAGCTCATACTTATCCCTGCCATTGCCCTTTTTGTGATAAAGCTTATCCCTATGTCAGATACCCTTAAGTTTCTTATAATTATAGAGGCTGCAGTCCCAACAGCTATGAATGTAACTATACTTTCTCGTCTTTATGGGGGGAATTATCAGATTCAAAGCCAAGCTACAGTGGTTATGTATATCTTAAGTCTTATCACCCTTCCTATTTTTGTTATGCTTGCAATGGGGAAGTAAAGGGAGAAACCAAACTATTTCCAATAGATTTGAGAGGTTGTTACAATTTCTTTCCAGGGTCCAAAAGGTACATCACTTTCATCTACAAACTGCCAATCTACTTTATCTATATCCAGAAGGCCTAAAAAATCTCGCACAGCAGGTGATACATCAAGCCCTGCATGATTATTTATGGGGTTTTTAGGTAGGGCGTTGCCAAAAACATACTCTTTGTCATCTTCTCCAAAGGGTCCTACATCTTCCCATTGGGCATATACTACTTTTCCTTTCTTTACTATCCTTATCCATCTATTTTTGCACATGGATTCATATGGTCCCCATACCTTTTCCCTTGACCAATACACGGTATTGTAGGCATCAGGTTTCCTTTTTCCATTTTTGAAATCATTATAGGGTAAGGCAAAGTAGAATGGATTCTCATGTGGAATAAAACCCTCTGGAAAATAGCCATTTCTGTTGTTTGGGTCATCTGTACCCCCATAGTGTTCCATCCACATATCGTCCCATGCGCTATCTGTATTTGTGATATATCCATTTTCTGATGTTGCCTCTTCCCCTATCCAAAAGATCGTTACAGTGATATTCTTATGAATAGGATAACTTTGAGAAGAAGAGTTATAGGGCACATTTATTTCAGGTGTTAAAATATTAAACATACATCCTGATAGAAATATAAGAAAAACTATAAAAAATAAGATATATTCTTTTCGAATAAACATATAAACCTCATAAATAATATTTATACTCTAGATAGAATCTAAAAGTCAACTAAGGCCTAAAAGATACATAACCCTTTTTTAAAAAATATGTAAGGGTGGTTCATCTACTTTTATTTTATCATATTCAAAAAACTAAAAGATTGCCTCAGATATGGATAATAAATAAAAATTTTGTATCTAATAATAAAAATCTTCGTATATTTATTTATGTAAAAATATAAAATTTTAAGGAGGAATTTTTATGAAGAGAGCATTTAGTATCTTATTAATCTTTATGTTGTTTTTCTCTGCAGTTGGATTTTCTCAAGGGTTACCACGGATAGCTGTTATGGATATCACATCTACCGCATCTGGATATATGTGGGGGAGTGATTCCTCTCTTGCTGCTGCCGCAACAGATCTTATGATAAATGCCCTTCTTTCTACAAAGGCCTTTCGGGTATTTGAAAGGTCAAAATTAGAGGCAATAAAAAAGGAGCAAAATTTTCAGCACTCTGGGTTGGTGGATCCAAAAACAGCTGTTGAAATAGGTAAGATGATAGGTGTAGATACTATTGTTACAGGCTCTATAACGAGTATAAGTTTTAGAAAAAGTGGAGGTATAAGTGTAGGAGGGGTAAGTATAAGTGGTTCTTCCGTAAAGGTTGTAATGACTGTGAGGATGATAGATGTAAAAACAGGAGAAATTATCTATTCTGTCGTAAAAAGTGCAAAGGCATCTAAATCTAGTCTTTCTGCGAATATATTTGTCCCTGTTGCAGGTAGCATAGGGCTTTCTCAAAAGCAAGCTGCAAGTCTTATGTCCGCAGTAAAGAAAATATGTGATCAAGTCGCCTTTGACCTTGCCAGGGTAGCAAAGGAGAAGAATTTGACGGCATCTCCTCCTACCCCTAAAGAGGGTTATGTGGTAAAGGTTGTTGCCACATCATCTGGTGGTATAATAAAAGTATATACTAATTTGGGCAAATCAAGTGGGATAAAGGTTGGTCAAGAAATAAAGATCTATAAAAAAGGTGAGGCTATTATAGACCCGAAAACCCATGAAGTGTTAGACCAGGAACTTGACCTTATTGCAAGGGCAAAGGTAATAAAGGTAAAAGATAAGATATCTATTGCACTTGTTACAAATAAGCTTCCCGGTCCTGATATTGAGCCTATGGATGTAGTTAAGGTAGCTACTTCTCAATAACCTTATAAGGGATACCCTTTTTGTCTGTAAAGGGTATCCCTTTTGATAGTTTTACGAATCTTGTCTTTGGAAGGCAAGAAGTGATGGGGAGGTGGATGTGGTATCTGCATTTTTAGCTATATTCGAGATATCTATTATTGCACTCTTTGGAGTTATTGCCTTTCATCTTGGTTTTCTTTCCAAAGATGATACAAAACACCTTGGGGCACTTGTTGTAAATATTACATACCCCCTTCTTATATTTACAAATATGCTTAAGAAATTTCCCTCTGTGGCGTCTACTCCTCTCTGGTATATTCTTCCCTTGTTGAACCTTGCCCTTATTGGTGGAAGTGTGTTGTTATCCTTTTTTATTGCAAAAAGAGTTTTATGGATAGAGAATAAGAAGGAATTTGTAATGACCTCTGGATTTCAAAATGGTGCATATCTTCCCCTTATACTTGTTGCAAGTCTTTTTCCATCAGATATATCATCCAAGATCTTTGTATATATTTTTCTCTTTTGTATGTTTTATGGTGTAACTATCATAACCTTTGCAAGATACATATTTTCTGCAAAAGGAGAGCTTTCTTTTAAGGCATTGCTAAACCCACCACTTATAAGTCTCATTATCGCACTTTCTATGGTTTATCTTGGAATAGATACCAAGATCCCTCATTTTTTGTTCTCTGCATTTGAAAGGATTGGGAATATTACTATCCCCCTTACCCTTTTCGTCCTTGGTGGATCCCTATACTTTTCTTTTATTGAAAGAACCCCTATAAACTATCCATATGCCCTTTTATCTGCCTTTATAAAACTTGTTCTAATTCCTATTATTGTCCTTTTTATGGTAGTTATTACCCCTATGCCTTCATATATGAAATTTATGCTTGTTATGGAGGCCTCTATGCCTACCGCCTTTTCTGTAACCATGTACACCCGTGTATTTGGGGGAAGGTATAAATTGGTAAGCCAAACTACACTTGTGATTTATCTTCTGAGTCTTGTTACACTCCCTATCTTTACCCTATTGGCACTTAAAGTATCTGGAATATAAATATATTAGTAACATATATTATGATATAAAAATTTTATTCTCAATGCTATCTTAATAATTATTTTTAAATTTTATTGACAAAAATTTTCATAAAGAGTATAATTAAATACGAATAAAAACAAAAAGGAGGGTTTTTTATGCGTACTTTAAAGGTATTTTTGCTTATTTCTTTAGTTTTAGTTTTTGCATTTTCCTTCTCTGCATTTGCCGGAGAAAAGAGATTAGTACTTTATGGTAGTCCTGCAGAGAAATGGGTTGCACTTGTTGCTCATGAATTCGAAAAGGCAACAGGTATTCCTGTTGATTGGACAAGAAGATCCTCTGGTGAGACACTTGCAAAAATTAAGGCAGAAATGAACAATCCTCAAGGTGATGTATGGTTTGGTGGTACCCTGGATCCACATTATGAAGCAGCACTTGAGGGATTGTTACAGCCATATCCTCAGTCTCCTATGATTCCTGAACTTAGAGATTGGGCAAAGAATCCTGCTATTGCATATATGGTAAAGGGTCTTTATGCAGGTCCTTTGGGCTGGGGTGTAAATGTAGAACTTTTGAAATCAAAGGGTATCCCTGTTCCAAAGGTATGGGAAGACCTTACAAAACCTTGCTATAAGGGTCTTATTGGTATGGCAAATCCAAATACCTCAGGAACCGCTTTTACAACTCTTTCTACTATCTTACAGCTTATGGGTTGGGATAAAGGTTGGGACTACCTTAAGAAATTACATAAAAATATTGCAGTTTACACCAAGTCTGGTGCTGCATCTGGCCCTATGGCAGGAAAGGGTGAGATAGCTATATCTATTATCTTCCTTCATGATGTTGTAAAATTTGCAGAACAGGGTTATCCTATAGTTCCTATTCCTCCTGCAGATGGTACAGGGTACGAGATTGGTGGATTAAGTATTATTAACTGGTGTCCACATCCACAGATTGCAAAACAGTTTGTAGATTTTGTCCTTCGTCCAGATATTCAGGCACTTGCACCAAAGGCAGAATCTTATCAACTTCCAAGTAATAAAAAGGCACCTCTTCCAGCAGTTATAAAGAAATATGGTGTATCTTTTGATGATGTAAAACTTATAAAATACGACTTTAAGTGGGCAGGAGAGCACAGAAAAGAGATCGTAGATAAGTGGACAAAAGAGGTCTATTCTTTACCAAGGTAGAAAATGAAACTAGATAAAGGAATTCTCATTTCTTTATTGGTAGGGCTATATGCTTATATAGCCCTACCATGGTCAAATTACGACAAGAAATTTTATCACTTTTTTGATCCCCTAAGGGCTGCTGCAAGATATGGAGAAAGACATCCCTTATTCTTTGTCATAGGTGCACTTATCTTGCTTTTTATTCTCCCTATGTTTTTGCAAAACAAAAAGAAAAAGGGATACTTATCTCTTATTATCTCACTTGCGGGAGTAATAATTACAGCATATCTTGTATTTAGTGTAACAAAAAGTGAGGCATTTGGTTTTGGAGCCACAGTTATATTTTCCGTCTTTTTCTCCTTGTTTGCCTTTTCTCTTTCTGATATTTCATTTATAAAAGGTGATAGATTTTTATCGTGGTCTATTTGGACATCTATTTTTGTAGTAACCATATTTATTGTATATCCCCTTATAGTAATACTTATAAAAAGTATTACCACAAAATATGGTGTTTTAGTCCCGGGACAGTTTATCGAAACATTAAAGGGGTATTTTCAGCTCTTTAGAGTTTTGAGACATACATTTACATTGGCAGGTATTGTAGGATTTACATCCACATTGTTAGGTTTTATTTTTGCCCTATTGGCAAATAGGTCTAGGATAAAATGGATAGGAAAGATTATCTCAGTATTTTCCCTTTTGCCTATAATTACTCCGCCATTTCTTATTGGTCTTGCAATTATATATATGTTTGGAGTTCAGGGGTTTATTACCAAAAATTTATTACACCTTCATACCAAGGCTATATTTGGTCTAAATGGGCTAATTCTTGCACAGACCCTTTCATTTGCACCTATATCTTACATGCTTATAGATGGACTTATAAAATCCCTTGACCCATCATTGGAAGAGGCATCTGTAACACTTGGTGCAAACAGATGGAAGACCTTTACACAGGTAGTATGGCCACTTCTTCGTATGGGTATTGCAAATTCATTTTTACTTACTGCAATAGAATCTATGGCAGATTTTGGAAATCCTATTGTACTTGGTGGAGACTATGATGTGCTTGCTACAGAGATTTATTTTAGTATAGTGGGAAGGTATGATGAAAAACTGGCATCTACCCTCGGTATAGTACTTTTGGCCTCAACATTGTTTATTTTCTTGCTTCAACAGTACTGGATAGGAAAGAAATCATACATTACAGTAACGGGTAAACCCGCAGGGGGAAGGTTTGTTCCATTACCGAAATCTTTTGAATCTACCATAACAACTATTATGTTAGTATGGTTTTCCTTTACTGCAGTCCTCTATGGGACTGTTATTTATGGGAGTTTTGTGAAACTTTGGGGTATAAATAATAAATTTACCTTTGCACATTATCAGAGGTTTTTCAATGAATATACAGGAACACTTTGGATTACATTAAAGTTTGCATTTATTTCAGCATTTATTACAGCTGCTATTGGAGTAATGATTTCATACCTCATTACAAGACAAAAATTCCCTGGAAGGGGATATCTTGAATTTTCCTCTCTCTTATCTTTTGCTATACCAGGTACCGTTATAGGTATAGGGTATCTTTTAGGTTTTAATAGATATCCCCTTATGCTTACAGGAACAGCAACTATCGTAATCCTTTCGTTTATCTTTAGATATATGCCAGTAGGAATAAGATCAGGAATTGCCGCGCTTTCTCAGCTTGATCCATCACTTGAGGAGGCATCTACAACCCTTGGGGGAAGCAATGCCAATACTCTCTTTAAGGTAGTATTTCCCCTTATAAGACCTGCAATTGTCTCAGGATGGGTATTTGGCTTTGTGCGTTCCATTACTGCGATAAGTGCGGTTATCTTTTTAACTACCGCAAGAACAAGGGTCGCAACGGTTGTTATCCTTAATCGTATAGAGGCAGGTACATTAGGGATTGCATCTGCCTATAGTACTATTTTGATTATCATTATACTTGCGGTGATCCTTATTATGTATTCCCTTGTGAATAAAATTGGTACAAGACAGGAGATAAGCTTATGAAATTAGAGGCTGGAAGAGTTTATTTGGATAATGTTTATAAGTATTTTGGAAATGTAAAGGCAGTAAATGGTATTACCCTTGAGATAGAGGCGGGAAAGTTTTATACCCTTCTTGGACCATCTGGTTGTGGTAAGACTACCACTCTTCGTATAATTGCAGGATTGGAAGAGGTAACAAAAGGAAAGGTCTATATTGGTGATGAAGATGTGACTAGGCTTTTAGCAAATGAGAGAGATGTAACTATGGTATTTCAATCATATGCCCTTTTCCCTCACCTTACCGTGTATCATAATATCGCATATGGGCTTAAAGTAAAGGGATATAAAGAAAATGAAATAAAAGATATGGTGCGTGAAATTCTTGAGCTTATGGGACTTTCAGGGCTTGAGAATAGGTCTCCGAGAGAGCTTTCAGGGGGACAGCAACAACGTGTAGCCCTTGCCCGTTCTTTGGTGCTTAGGCCAAAGGTTATCCTCTTTGATGAACCTCTTTCCAATCTTGATGCAAAACTTAGACGAAAAATGAGGGGAGAGATTAGAAATATTCAAAGAGAATTCGGGATTACTGCCGTATATGTAACTCATGATCAGGCAGAGGCTATGTCTATGTCAGATGTAATTGTGGTTATGTCTGGTGGCAAGATTCAACAAATAGGGGATGCCGAAACTCTTTACAAACGACCTGCCAATAAATTTGTTGCAGATTTTATAGGAGAGGCCAATCTTGTAAAGGCAAAAGTAAAGGAGTATAACAACCATAATATCACAGTATCACTTGATGGTATGGATGTCTCATTTGAAATAGATAAGGAATTTTTACCAGGTACAGAGGGTGTTTTGGTATTAAGACCTGAGGCCATAAGATTAACAAAAGAGAAGACAAATGTGGAAGGAGCTATTAAAACATCATTTTATGTGGGACAGGTAGCAGAATATCTACTTGATACCCCTTGGGGTGAGCTCTCTGTGGTGGATTATGAAATGAAAGAGGGGGTATTTCCCAAAGGAGAGAAGGTAGGTATAAAGATTTTAGATAGAGATCTTTATTTTATCTCTGAATAAGATAGGCTGCGGTGTATCCGCAGCCTATTAATCTATCAAATATGCCCAACCAAATGTAGCTCTTTCTTTTGGAGAGTATAGGATTTTCTCTGGATATGGATCTTTTTTTAGTTTTCTCTTTAGATGTTCCCTTATTTCTTTTACCCTCCAAAAAGATATAAGCCATCCAAGATATGGGTCATCTGTCCAATACCCTATCCTTAAGGGAAGTTTCACCTCTTTTACCCATTTACTTTTAAGCTCTTCATAAAAATCAGAAAGAGAAGGGATAGTTTCGTAAATTGCCTTCCATTCAAAAGTGGCAAGTGCTTCTGTAAAACTTCTACATGCATTTGAAAGTTTTATAAGCTTTTCTTCTTCGAGTCCTATGTTGCCTATCTCTGTCTCTCCTACGAATACATAAGCTAGTCTATCTTCGACAAACTCTTCTCTTTCTATATCAAAGTATATAACTTTTCTTTTTTGAACTACTTCAATTTCTATGTCCGAAATTTTTATCTCATTAAGCCATGGCCAAATATCAATAAGTTCTTTTTTTAGGTTAGTTAATAAATTTTCATGAGAACTATAGGAACCCTTTAGCACATACTCTGTTACCTTTTTTCGTAAGATTCCTTCTTTTCGTGTAAGATATGCAAAAGAGGAGAGCAAAATACCCTCCTCTATATCTTTCCCTTTTATTTTATTACATTTTTCTTTAAGGTTTTTTGATACAATTATTGGTGAATGTGTTATAAGTTTCATCTTTTCCTCCGCCTAATCCAAAGCTCCTAGAAGTTTATCTACATGTTCTGCTACATCTACATTGAAAAGGTGTATTGTAGGTAGTAGCCATGTAACAATATATCTATCATCACCATCTTTATTTGTACCAAAATATACAAGGGTAAATCTCCCAGATGTTGTATATTTTTTAAGCACATCTTTTGCCTCTCTTAATGCCCTTCTCATTTTATTAGGAAGATCTTCAAAATCATATGCCTTTCCTGATTCTCCTCTCTTTTGAATAAATTCTGTTGTATATCCACTTGAATGGAAGGCCTCAAGGAGATGGAAAAATTTCTTTTTCTTAAAGTATGCAAGTAATAGTTCCGCAGCCGCAAGTGTAAATAGAAGTATCTCTTCCTGAGCCTCTCCTTTGTAGTATGCCCGTATTATTCCTCTTCTTTCTTCAAGACCAACTCTTATAAGGATTTTTGAGCCCTTTGGAAGCTCTGTGAGGATCTCTTTTACTTCAAATTTTTCTCCTTCTTCTTCATAGACATCTCCTGGTTCTCTTCCTTTATCTATATCTGATACAAAGAAAGTATCCTCTCCATTTTTGAGTCCATGTATAAGATCAAACCCCCATGCTTTTAGGCTTTTTAACTTTACTTCAATCTCTTCTGGGATCTCTTCCCATGATTCTCTCACAAAGGTATTTAGAGCTATTTGGTGCTTTTTTGCAAGTTCTTCTGCCGTGATTTTTTTCTTTTTTGGCATTATTTTTCCTCCTTTTTATTAAATATTTTTTCTTTGAAATTGTTTATCTTTTTCATTAATTCATTTAATAATCCTTTGCTTTCTTGATTCTCACTTATTTTCTGTTTAATTTCTTTTATTCTGTCATGAATATCTTTAAATTCTTCCCCTCTTTTTCCATAACCAAGCTCTTCTGCTACGGTGATTTCGTAATCTGCAACTCCTACATATCTTAAGATTTTATCTTTTTGTATGTCCTTTTCTTTTAACATAGCAAGTACTTTTTTCAGTATAACCTGTGCACGTACCAAAGGAAGTGGTATGATATTTTCTTTTATTATGAGCGCATTTAGGGCTTCTTGAATTACATTCTTTGCCTTATCAAATTCTCCCTTTTTTGTAAGTACAGCTGCCATACTAAGTGCATCAGGATATGTAATAAGTGGCAAATTTTTCTCTTGGATATTTATCTCACTTACCATTCCTTCAAGAAGATGTCTTGCATCTTGGAGATATCCCTTTTCTATAAGAGATTTTGCGAGTTCCTTATCTTTCTTTATAAGGTCTAAATATGTAATAGTTTCAATGACTCTTGCCTCGACAGAGACAGGAAGAAAGCTTATCTCGGGATATTCTTTTAGAAGGATCTCAAGTTTTCCAATATTTGTTTCAATAAGAGATAGTGCATCATCTTTTTGTTTTTTATCGAGAAGTTCAATAATTTTAGAGCTATTTTCTACAATTTTTACAGCTTCCTGTGATATGTCTTTTTTTACTTTTTTCAGTATAGGGTCAACTTCTTTTTTGATTTCTTTGTCCAACAATGGAGCAATTTCTTGTATTACCTGATAGACACTCTTTTCGTCAGGAAGCTGTTGGTTTTGTGCAAAGAGAATTGAATTCCAGAGGAAAACAAGGATAAATACTCCCAGTACCACATATGCTAATTTTTTCATGGTTAAACCCTCCTTAATATTAGTTTATTTGGGGTCGTGTGGCTATCTGGGAGAACACCGCCATAATGCTAAAAACTATGTAGAGGGTATATCCCCTCTACATAGAAGTTATGTAAATTTCTTTGCAGCCAGTGCAAAGAATATATATGACCAACCGCTAAATATAAGGTCTATTGAGATGAAAAGACCTAATGCCCATAGAGAAGATACGGGCCAATGAAGTCCTATCATAAGACCTATTATAATAGATAGGATTCCACTTATAAGAATCCATATCCATCCATCTACACTTTCTTTGTTTTGGATGGCGGTGATAATACGCAGTATTCCTATACCTACGAGAGAACCTGCAAGAAAAAGGGTAAGGATAGCAGATGCCAAGATAGGATTCATTATTGTAACAATTCCTCCAAGAATGTAAATAAGGGAGATTATGAGGTGAATAGCCTTACTCTTCCACCCTTCTACCTTTTTTACACTATGATAGAGCTGGAGCAAGCCCCCTATTACCATGAATACACCAAATACTGTTACAGCACTTATTGTCATAATAGGTACAATTATTATCCCTATAGAACCAAGTACTACAAAGATTACTCCGAGAACTAAGAGCCAAACCCAATTTTTGCTAACTTCTCCCCAACTTACTGATAAATTATTTGCACCTGTCATTTTTGACCTCCTTTAAGAAATGTAGTTGGGGATGTAAAGTTTACGGGAGAGCTATTTATACGCCTGTCACACTTAAAGTATATCACAATTTTTAAAAAGTGTAAAGTTATTTTTATGAAAAAATTTTATGCAAATAGTACATTTGCTCTTGACAAATCCCCATTTTTGTGGTACTTATTTTTTAACATAAATTTTATGGGGTATTATTTATGAGTATTTTGTGTGCTATAAGTGAAACTTTATCAAATCGATATTTTACTGGGACACAGATGCCCTCTTTGAAGGGTTATCTGTGTTGCCGGTATTAGATATGCAGCATAGATAACCTTTAAAGGGGCATCCGAGCTTTTTCGGGTGCCCCTTTTTCTTTTTTAAGAGGGCATCGGCCTTAGGGTCGGTGCCCTCTTTTTTTATATTTAAAAAAGGAGGGATGAGTTCATGCTGGTTATTTTAGAGAAGGGTTTAAAAAAAGATGAAATGGAAAATTTGAGAGAGATTATGGATTTAAAAGGTTATAGGTACCAATTCCTTTTTCGTTATGGAAAGTCAGTATTAAGAATCTTTGAAAATATAGATAATTTTGATTTTTTAGGAGATATCTCTATTATAGATAAAATAGTTCCAAATGAGGCTCCATATTTTTTTGTATCAAGAAAGTTCAAATCCGAGAATATATTATCCCATTGGGTAATATACTTATAGGAGACAAACCTTTTGTGATTGGAGGGCCATGTGCTGTTGAGAGTTATGAGCAAGTAATGGCTATTGCCTCTTTTCTCAAGGGGCAAGGGGTACAAATCTTAAGGGGTGGGGCATACAAACCCCGTACATCTCCTTATTCATTTCAAGGCCTTGAACTCGAAGGATTAAAAATTTTGCGAAAAGTGGCAGATAAACTTGGTATGTATGTAATAACAGAGGCTTTGGATACAGACTCTTTTAGTTATATAGAAGAATATGCAGACATTATACAGATAGGTGCAAGAAATATGCAGAATTTTTCTCTTTTAAAGAGGGCAGGGAAAACAGACAAGCCTGTGCTTCTAAAGAGGGGATTCATGTCTACAATAGATGAATTTCTTGCATCTGCCGAATACATAGTTCTTCATGGAAACCAAAATGTAATCCTTTGTGAGAGAGGTATAAGAACCTATGAGACCCGTACCCGCTTTACTTTAGATATAAGCGCTATTCCTGTGCTTAAAGAGCTCTCTCATCTCCCAGTTGTAGTAGATCCCTCTCATGCAGCGGGAAGGCGTTCCTTAGTACTGCCCCTTGCAAAGGCTTCTCTTGCCGCAGGGGCAGATGGGATAATGATTGAGGTACATAATAATCCAGAAGTAGCGGTCTCCGATGGAAAACAGTCCCTTACATTCGACCTTTTTGAAAGGCTTATTTATGAATTAAGCCCTTATCCTGCACATAGAAAGAAGGAGCTTTGGCCCTTTAGGGAGCCCTCTCTTTCTTAAGGGCCAAAGCACTATCCCTTTACAGCACCTTGTGTGAGTCCTTTTACTATATAGTTTCTAAACCACATGGTCAAAATTATTGGAGGAAGACTTGCAACTACACCACCTGCACACATCATACCATAATCTATAAGGTGTCTCCCTGTAAATTCAGAAATGGCAACAGGTATAGTTTTTGCTGCATAAGAGCTTGTAAATATGAGGGCAAAGAAGAATTCATCCCATGCCAGCATAAATGCAAATATGGCCGTTGCCGTAAGCCCTGAGGCCGAAAGAGGAAATACTACAAAGATTTTATCTTTTTCATTGTAAGCCGGCTATGTTTCTGATTATTGCAAAGAGGTATTGTCCTTTATCTTTTGTTTACGAGAAGCTCCTACTATTCCCAACTGTTATTACAAGAAGCCTACGCCCCCCAATCGTCATTGCGAAGAGCCCACACCTCCATCCGTCATTGCGAGGAGGAGCGCATTTTGCTCCGACGCGGCAATCTCTGGTACCAAGGAACAGTCC
>CAYWXH010000027.1:0-20465 GCA_964462295.1 uncultured Atribacterota bacterium | reverse complement strand
ACTCGTGTTGCCGTTATGTATCTTGGAAAGTTAGTGGAACTTGCAGAAACAGAAGAACTATTTGAACATCCAGCACATCCCTATACAGAGGCATTACTCTCCGCCGTACCTATTCCAGACCCGGAAGTAAAAAAACAGAGAATTATTTTAGAGGGTGATGTGCCAAGCCCTGTAAATCCACCATCAGGTTGTAGGTTCCATACAAGATGTAGATATGCAAAACCTATATGTAAAGAGAAGGAGCCAGAGTTAAAGGATCTTGGTGATGGACATTATGTAGCCTGCCACTTTCCATTGAAAAATGATTGAGAAGGGGGGTGGATACGAACAAAAAGGCTAACAGATTTTTAAGTATGTTGTAGTAAAAAATAAAGAGGAGGTGTATGTATGAAAAGAATTGCTATTTTCTTAATTTTAGCGTTTAGTTTTGTGCTTTTTACACTTACCGCATTTGCAGGAGGACCTATTACATTAAGATTTAACCTTGGAACAGAGCCACCAACAATCGATCCTGCACTTGCCACAGATACTACATCTGTAAATGTTATTGAACAACTCTTTTTAGGTCTTACAGATTACGATGATAATACTATGGAAGTTATTCCAGAGCTTGCGACAAGGTGGAAAGCATCGGCTGATGGTCTTACCTGGACGTTTTATATGAGAAAGGATGTAAAATGGACAGATGGCCATCCTGTTACAGCACATGATATCGTATATGGTGTGAAGAGGACCCTTGATCCAAAGACTGCATCTGAGTATGCATATGTGCTTTACATAATAAAAGGGGCAGAGGCATACAATACGGGAAAGGGTAGTGCAGATGATGTGGGAGTAAAGGCACTTGATGATTACACCGTACAGTTTACCCTTGAATCCCCTGCAGGCTATTTCCCTGCAATTGCAGGTATGTGGGTTGCAAGACCACAACCAAAGTGGGTAATTGAAAAATATGGGGATAAGTGGACAGATCCCAAGAATATTGTAACAAATGGTCCATATAAACTTGTTGAGTGGAAACATGAAGACCATATGGTCTTAGTGAAAAACCCTGACTACTTTGATGCAAAGAATGTACAGATTGAAAAGATTATGTTCTATATGGTACAGGAAGAATCCACCGCAATGGCTATGTACGAAAATGGAGAACTCGATACAGTTGGTGTACCTATTGAAGATATAGACAGGGTCAAAAAAGACCCAGTACTTTCCAAAGAACTCTACATAGCACCATTTCTTTGTACATACTACTATGGTTTTAATGCAAGTAGGCCACCATTTGACAATCCTTTAGTAAGAAAGGCATTCTCTGCTGCAATCGATAGAAAAACCTTGGTGGAGAGAATTACAAAGGGTGGACAAAAACCTGCATATACCTTTGTATGTCCTGGAATATTTGGACATGTTCCACCTGAAAAGGGTATAGGCATAAGGTTTAATCCAGAACAGGCAAAGAAATGGCTCGCAGAGGCAGGCTATCCAAATGGCGAAGGCTTCCCAGAAGTAGTCCTTATGTTTAACACATCTGAGGGACATAGGAAGATTGCACAGGCCATCCAGGCAATGTGGAAGAAGTATCTAAATGTAAATGTAAAACTTACTAACCAGGAGTGGAAGGTATATCTTAAGACTTTAAGGTCTAATCCTGATGCCTATAACATCTACCGTCTTGGTTGGTGTGCAGACTATCCTGATGCAAATAACTGGCTAAATGAGGTATTTAACTCTAAATCTCCACAAAACCATACACATTGGAAGAATGACTTTTATGATCAACTAGTAGAAAAGGCTGCAAGAATTCAGGATCCTAAGATGCGCTTGAAACTTTATGAACAGGCAGAATATATTCTTTGTGAGCAGGATGCTGCAATTGCGCCTATATACTGGTATACTACAGTAAATGTAACAAAACCTTATCTCAAGAGAACATACGCACCAATGGGTGGAGAACATATAAAGGATTGGAGAATAGTAAAAAAATAAGTGAGTAATGGAGAGGGGCTCTCCCCTCTCCAAAAACAAAAGCAATAAGGAGAACCAAAGATGACAGCATATATAATTCGTAGATTACTCTGGGCAATACCTGTTTTGATAATTATCTCTCTTGTAACATTCGCTTTGGAACATAGTGTCCCTGGGGGACCTTTTGATAAAGAAAAGGCCCTTCCTGAGGAGATAGTGAAAAATCTTGAATCATACTATCATCTTGACCAACCTCTCTGGAAGCAATACCTTCTTTATCTAAACGGAGTACTCCATTTTGACTTTGGGCCAAGCTATTCAAGTAGGACAAGAAAGGTAGAGGATATAATTCGAGACCATTTCCCCGTATCTTTTCAACTTGGATTAATGGCACTTTTTATAGCCCTTGCAGTAGGTGTTCCTCTGGGAATAATATCTGCCCTACGACAAAATACAGCGGTGGATTATACAGCGATGTTTTTTGCTATTTTAGGGGTTTCTGTCCCAAGTATGGTGATAGGTCCATTTCTCATATGGATCTTTGCCTTAAAACTTCGATGGTTCCCTGTGGCCAGATGGGGATCATTTCGACATGCAGTACTTCCTGCTATTACTTTAGGCATTGGATATGCAGCACTCCTTGCAAGGCTTACAAGGGCAAGTATGCTTCAAGTGATAAGAGAGGATTATATCCGTACTGCAAAGGCTAAAGGGCTTTCTCAATGGGAAGTAGTTATGAAACATGCACTTAAAAATGCCCTTATTCCTGTGGTTACAGTCTTAGGGCCTCTTTTTGCAAATCTTATAACCGGCTCCATGGTAGTAGAACAGATATTTGGAATCCCTGGAATGGGAAAGTATTTTATAGTTAGCGTAAGTAATAGAGACTACCCTGTTATTATGGGGGTTATTCTTTTATACGGTGTTTTGATTATTGCTGCAAATCTTTTAGTAGATATTGCATATGCCTGGATTGATCCCAGGATAAAGTACTCGTAAGGTAAGGGGTAGATAAGATGAATAAAGAAAACACAAGTCTATGGAAAGATTCCTTTAAAAGACTTTTAAAAAATAAGGCGGCAGTTTTAGGGGGTATAATAATTATTTTTTTAATTCTTATTGCTATATTTGCCCCTCTTATTGCACCATATAAATATGATGAGGGAGATTTTCTTGCAACATATGAACCACCATCTAAAACCCATCTTCTTGGTACAGATTTTATGGGAAGAGACCTTTTTTCGAGAATAATATATGGTACAAGAATCTCTCTCACTGTGGGTTTTGTGGGGGCAACAACAAGTTTTATAATAGGAGTTACCTATGGTGTAATATCCGGTTATTTTGGGGGAAGACTGGATAATATAATGATGCGAATAGTGGATATAATGTATGCATTTCCCACTCTTTTACTTATTATTATAATGATGGTTTACTTTAAATCTACATTTGCAAACATAAAGCCAGGTACGATTGCATATTATCTTAGTCAGTTGGATAATGCAATGGGTGGACTTTTGTTTATATTTATTGGAATAGGCATTACCGCATGGGTAGGTATGGCAAGGCTTGCACGAGGTATGACCCTATCTCTACGAGAAAAAGAGTTTGTAGAGGCAGCAGTGGCCCAGGGTGCATCAAATACTAAGATTATATTTAGACATATATTGCCCAATATCATTGGTCCATGTATTGTGCAACAAACCCTTGCAATTCCAAGCTACATATTGTTTGAGGCCTTTCTAAGCTTTATAGGGCTTGGCGTTAACCCTCCCACTCCGAGCTGGGGAATGATGATATCAGAAGGGTATAAGGCTATGCGTTCATACCCTTATCTTGTGCTTTTCCCTGGCCTTGCTATGGCCATAACTATGTTTGCCTTTAACTTTTTGGGGGATGGGTTAAGAGATGCCCTTGACCCTAGAATGAAATAAAATAAAAAGGGAGGTATTTGTATGAAAAAGCTAGGTATTTTATTGACTATTTTTCTTTTGATCTTTACATTTTCTCTTTTGGCTTTTGCAGAAGGACCTGAATATGAAAAAGTAAATGTAGAGGGTAAGTTTGGTGGAACATTGGTGTGGTCTGTTTTTGGAAGTGGACCCAAAACCTTTAACTATCCCCTTGCTCAAGAAACATCATCCACCACACCTTTAGGTTTTGTTTTTTCTGGTCTTGTGGGAGAAGATAGTGTAACCACAGATATAGTTCCTGAGCTTGCAAAATCCTGGGATGTGTCAGAAGATGGTCTTGTATGGACCTTTCATCTGAGAAAAGGTCTAGTTTGGTCAGATGGTGCGCCATTTACCGCAGATGATGTAGTCTTTACATTTAATGATATCGCATACAATGATAAGATTCAGACAGACTGGAGAGATGTACTTACAGTAGAAGGAAAACCCTTTAAAGTAGAGAAAGTAGATGATTATACTGTAAAGTTTACACTTCCTGTACCTTTTGCTCCATTTTTGAGAGAGGTTGGTATTCCAATTATGCCAAAACATAAATTGGAAGAGGCGGTAAAATCTGGAAAGTATATGACAACATGGGGTGTAGATACCGACCCTAAAGAGATAGTAGGAATGGGACCTTTTGTTATTAAAGAGTATAAACAAGGTGATAGGATAATCTTTGAGAGAAATCCAAATTATTGGAAAGTTGATAAAAACGGAAAGAGATTACCATATCTTGATGGAATGGTAATGCTTATAGTCCCTGATCAAGATACACAGCTTCTTAAGTTTCAATCCGGAGAGCTTGATCACCTCATTTTAAGAGGTGAAGACTATGCAGTATTAGAACCAGAGCAGAAAAAGAAAGGATTTACTATTTACAAATCTGGTGCAACTTTTGGTTCCCAGTTTGTGACATTTTGTTGGAGTCATAAAGATCCTGTAAAGAGAAAATGGTTTAACAACAAACACTTCAGAAAGGCAGTAGCATATGCTATAGACCGTCAGTCTTATATAGATAATGTACTTTACGGTTTCGGTGTAGAACAGTGGAGCCCGATATCTCCTGCTGTAAAGACATTCTATAATGATAAAGTAATAAAATACCCATACGATCTTGACAAAGCAAAAGAAGAGCTTAAAAAAGGTGGGTTTGTATTAAAAGACAATAAACTTTACGATGCAGATGGCAATCCTGTAAAATTTGAAATACTTACAAATTCTGGAAACAAGGCTAGAGAAGCCCTTGGTACAATGCTTCAAGAAGACCTTTCTAAACTTGGTATGGAAGTAAAGTTTAGCCCAATTGACTTCAACGCACTTGTAAAGAGGCTTCTTGCAAGACCAAAGGGTGACTGGGATGCAGTCATTATAGGTCTTACCGGTGGAGTAGAGCCAAACGGTGGTAAGAATGTTTGGAACTCAAAAGGTGGGCTCCATTTCTTCAATTATGACCCAGAAAATAGAAAATGCTGGGAAAAACAGGTGGATATGCTCTTTGATATAGGTGCTCAAATTCTTACAACCCAAGGAAGAAAGGTAGTTTATGATAAATGGCAATATATTGCATCTGATGAGCTACCATTTTTGTATACTGCATTGGCTGTAAGACTTGAGGCATTTAAAAATTATGTAAAAGGTGCAAAACCTGCATCTTATGGACAAGTTGGTGGACTCTGGAATATAGAAGAAATCTGGTTAGATAAATAGCTAAAAAGGGGAGGGTTCTTCCTCCCCTTTTTGATAAAGAGGGAAAAGGATGCATAAATATATAATTCGCAGAATTCTTTATATGATACCTATTTTATTTGGCATATCTGTTATCTCTTTTTTTATTATTAATTTAGCCCCGGGGGATTTTCTCTCTCAAAAGCTTTTAGACCCACAGGTCTCTCCAGAGACAATAGCAAGACTCAAGGCCTCTTTTGGGTTAGATAAACCCGTTATTGTACAATACTTTATGTGGCTTAAAAATGCTATTCATCTTGATTTTGGTTATTCATTTGCATATAGGGTCCCCGTTTTTACACTTATTGCAAAGAGGATTGGAAATACAATAATTCTTATGAGTTCTGCGATGCTTTTTGCATGGACCTTTGGGATTCTTATAGGCATCTATTCTGCAGTTCATGAATATTCTTTAATGGATAAATTTTTTACATTTATTGCATTTTTCGGTCTTGCTATTCCGAATTTCTTTTTTGGACTTTTGCTTTTGTATATGGCTACTAAAACTGGGTGGTTTCCTGTGGGTGGTGTAACAAGTATTAATTATGACCATTTATCTTTTTTGGGAAAAATATGGGATAGAATCTGGCACCTTATCTTGCCCACCATTGTACTTGGCACATCAGATATGGCATCTGTTATGAGACAGATGAGGGGAAACCTTCTTGAGACATTACGTTCTGACTATGTAAGAACTGCCAGGGCAAAGGGGTTATCAGAACGGACTGTGATATATAAACATGCTTTGAGAAATGCCATAAATCCATTGGTTACACTTTTTGGTCTTTCTATCCCTGGCCTTTTATCAGGGGCTGCCCTTACAGAAATTGTTATGAACTGGCCTGGTATGGGTCAGCTTATATTGGAAGCTGTTATAAGTATGGACCTTTATTTGGTTATGGGCTCATTGATGCTTGGTTCTTTTTTGCTTCTTATGGGAAATCTTATTGCAGATATACTATTAATACTTGTTGATCCGAGGATAAGATATGAATGACAGGGTATTATTATCAAGAAGAGAGATTGTCTGGAGGCAGTTTAAAAAACATAAATTAGGACTTATTGGCGGTATTATGCTTATCATACTTTATACAGGGGCAATTTTTGCTCCATTTATTGCACCATATAGTTTTATGGAACAAAATAGAAGAAAGACATTTCACCCACCGACAAGAATTCATTTTATAGATGAAAAGGGTCATTTTTCTATAAGACCCTTTGTTTATAGTTATAAGATGTCTAATCCTGTTTATAAAAAATATAAAGAAGTGAAGACAAAGAAGTATTTTGTAAGGTTTTTTGTAAAGGGTTCAAAGTACAGACTTTTTGGATTGATACCTTTGAATATTCATCTTTTTGGGGTGGATAAGGGGGGATATATATTTCTTTTTGGCACAGATAAATTTGGCAGAGATCTATTTACAAGAATCTTGTATGGTTCTCAAATCTCATTAAGTGTAGGGTTTATTGGAATATTCATATCTTTTATAATAGGTGCAATATTTGGTGGTATATCCGGATACTTCGGGGGATGGATAGATAATATATTCATGCGTTTTGCAGAGATTATTATGTCTTTTCCCTCTCTTTATCTTTTACTTGCACTTCGTGCGATGCTTCCATCTACCCTGCCTTCTACTACAGTATATCTACTTATTATTTTTATATTGAGTTTTATCTCATGGCCTGGTTTTTCACGAGTAATAAGGGGGCTTGTGTTATCTATTAAAGAACAAGATTTTACATATGCAGCAAAGGCAACAGGTGCATCAGATTTTTATATAATAGTAAAACATATCTTGCCCAATACTATGACATATATTATAATAGCAGGGACATTGAGTATTCCTTATTATATTCTCATGGAAAGTGGCCTTAGTTTTTTAGGTTTAGGGATACAAGAACCCCTTGCAAGTTGGGGGAATATGTTGATTGATGCTAAAAATACGAGGGTACTTACCTCTTTTCCATGGATGCTTGTCCCTGGAGTGTTTATATTTATTACTATACTGGCTTTTAATTTCTTAGGAGATGCCCTAAGAGATGCATTTGATCCAAAGATGAGGACATAAATGCTCAAAAAAACCTTTTACTTTCTGGGGTTGCTCTCCCTTTTTGTAATTATTTTAAAATATGAAGTAGGGATTTTTCATTTAGTTATAACAGATATTGAATACCTAATTGTTCTTACTTTTATAGCTCTTATTACCTTAAAAATACTGTATCGCAAAAAGATCTTATATTCAGATTTTTTTGATATCCTTATTGTATTACTTTTTTTTATCTTTAGGACTAAATTTAATACATTTTTATTAGTGGAATTCTATCTATTTTTTACTCAATTTTTCTTATTTATAAATGGTTTTTTGGCCAGGTTTCCTTCTTCTTCTTTAAATCCTGCAGGTTTTATATTTGGTACTTTTCTTGTTATAATAGGTACAGGTACACTGCTTTTACTTCTTCCCGGCGCAACTCATAATGGTATAACATTTATAGACGCCTTGTTTACCGCTACCTCTGCTACATGTGTTACAGGTCTTGTTGTAGTAGATACGGGCAGTTCCTTTACTTTCCCGGGACAGATCACCATTCTTCTACTTATCCAAATGGGTGGACTTGGAATTATTACCTTTTCTACATTTTTTGCTCTTATGTTTAGAGGAGATATATCAATATCTGAAAGACTTGTTGTGAAAGATTACCTGGGGGGTGTTACTTGGAGGATAGAAAACATATTAAAAAATATATTGATTTTTACTTTTATCTTTGAAGGTATAGGAACACTATTCATATGGTTTTCTTTTGTACATAAAGGAATTCCTTATCCTCTTTATATTTCTCTTTTCCATTCTGTATCTGCATTTTGTAATGCAGGTTTTTCTCTTTTTAAAACCAATCTTATGGATTTTCAAGCTGATATATGGATAAACTTTGTATTTATATTTTTAATAGTATCTGGGGGTCTTGGTTTTTTGGTGTTTTACGATATAGTTAATTTTTTAAAAAAGAGATTTCATGGAGAAAGACCAAGGTTATCTCTTCATTCTAAAATTGTACTTATCTCTACTTTTGTGCTTATAGTAGGGGGATTTTTTCTATTTTTCTTTTTCTCGCGCACCCCTGCTATGGCCTCTCTTTTTCAGGTGGTAAGTGCAAGAACAGCTGGATTCAATACGATAGATCTTGCTATGCTTAATGTCCCTTCTATTTTATTGCTTATCCTTCTTATGGTTATAGGGGCATCCCCTGGTTCTACCGGAGGAGGGATAAAAACATCGACATTTACCCTTATTGTTCTTTATTTGAGGAGTATCTTAAAAGGAAAGAGTAAAACAGAGCTTTTTGGAAGGACAATTCCACACAGCATCATAGAGAAGGCTTTTCTTATAACAGTTCTATATATTTTTACACTTATTCTTTCACTTCTTCTTATTACTTGGGTAGAACCCCATGAGGACTTTCTTAAACTCTTTTTTGAGGTATCTTCTGCTATAGGAACTGTAGGATATTCACTCGGTGTAACACCTGATTTGCATTTTTGGGGAAAGTTAATTATAATTATAAATATGATAATAGGTAGAATAGGACCTCTTACAATTCTTTTTGCCCTGAGGAGAAAAGAGGAAAAAGAGCTCTATTCTTATCCTGAAGAAAAAGTGCTTGTGGGGTGATGTATGGGTAGATATGCAGTTTTTGGGCTTGGTAAGTTTGGGGTTTCCCTTGCTACGACCCTCTATAATATGGGTCAAGAGGTTATTGCAATCGATAGAAGAAAACAAAGAGTAGAAGATATAAAAGACAAGGTTTCTGTTGCGATTGTGCTTGAAAGTACAGATGAGGATGCCTTAAAGAGCATCTCTTTGGATGGGGTAGAGGTAGCTGTAATCTGTTTTGAGGATAATTTTGAGGCAAGTATTCTAACTACTATTATATTAAAGAACATTCTAAAATTACCTAAAGTAATAGTGAGGGCAGATTCTCATATTCAGGGGAATGCCCTTATAAAGATAGGTGCAGATAGTGTAATTTACCTCGAAGAAGATATGGGAAAAAGGCTTGCAAGGGCTATTGCAACTTATGCAGCTACAGAAAGATTTGAGATAATGCCAGGCTATGACCTTATAGAGATAGATGCACCCAATTATATGGTAGGAAAGAGTTTAAAAGAATTGGCATTGAGAAATAAGTATAAAGTTAATGTGGCTTTTGTTAAGAAGGTGGGAACAGAAGAGGATATGGATATATTTCCTAATCCGGATTATAGATTTCAGGAAGGAGATAGGATTTGGGTCATAGGAAAAGAAAAGGATCTTAGGAAGTTTTTAGGGAGGTAGTTAAGGTGAAGGTTGTTGGGATTGTAGGATATAAAAAGAGTGGCAAAACATTTTTTATAACTAAACTTGCTGAATTTTTAAAAAATAAGGGCTTAAAGGTAGGAGTTTTAAAATCTATACACGGAGAGCTTACAGATAAAGGTACAGATACAGGTAAGTTTACAAAAGTAGCAGATGGAGTAGGAGCTATAACTCATACAGGGGTCAGCCTGTTTATTAAAGAAAAACTCTCTTTTGATAAAATGCTCTCTTTAATAGGTGGGGATGTTGTATTGGTAGAGGGTTTTAAGGAAAGAACCGATTATCCAAGGATTATTCTTTTTAGAACAGAGAGTGAGATAGAGAGTTTGTCCAATGGCCTTGAGATTGCATACGCCTCTCTTGATAACTATACAGGGAAGTATAGACCTTTCTATCCTATTTCAGAACTAGATAGATATTTACCAGAGATCTTTGAACTTATAATGAAAAAGGCATTTAAGTTACCGGGAATAGATTGTGGTTCATGTGGGTTTCCTACCTGTCAAGGACTTGGGAGAGAGATTCTCTTAGGAACCAAGTCTTTAGCTGATTGTGTAGTACTTTCTGCAAAAAAAGATGTAGTACTTAAGGTAGATGGTAAGACTGTTCCTCTTTTGCCATTTGTAGAGGATTTACTTAAAAATATGACACTTGAAGCCCTTTCTACTTTAAAAGGGATAGATGGAGATACATATACTATAACTATCAAAAAGAAGGGAGACTAATATGAAAAAATATATTATCTTTGTACTTATAATTATCTCTTTTCTATTTTTGATAGGGGCAAAGATTCCAAAATTTCAAGGAGATGTAAAACCTTATCTTATTATAGGAGAAATGGCAGATAGGCCCAATCCTTCTGAGTATAAATTTGGAAGGATTAATCTTATTGCCTTTACTCATAATGGAGATATACTACTTTCTGGGAAAAATACATTGCTTTCTTTATATACTCCAGATGGAAAGTATGTAAAATCTATAGGAAAGTTTGGAAAGAGAAAGGGAGAATATATCTACCTTACAGGGCTTTCAGTAGATAGTAAGGGAAATATTGTAGTTTTGGATAAAGGAAGAAGAAAGGTTATTATTTATAATAAAGATGGAAAATTTCTTTATGAATTTGGAAAAAGGGGAACGGGACTTGGAGAGCTTGAAGAGGTAACAGGGCTTACCCTTGATAAGGAAGATAATATATATGTAGCACTTGGACACATGGGGAGATTCTATGTATTTACTGAAAAAGGGAAACTCCTAAAGGAAATAGGAAACCTTTCCCTTGTAGAGAAAAAAGAGGATAGAGAGACAGGTATAAAAAATAAACCTGGTTATCTTAATTATGTATCCTTTGCGGCTATTGATTCAAAGAATCACCTCATTGTAACAGAAAAGTATAGAAGTAAGGTTATTATCTTTGATATAGAATCAGGAAAGTTTCTCTATGAATTTGGAAGAGCAGGATTTGATGAGGGAGAATTTGCAGGACATATATCCGGGGTTTGTGTAGGACCAAAGGATACTATATGGGTTTCAGATAGTGATGGAGGGCAGATCCTTGTCTTTACGGAAAGTGGTAGATTTATAACATCCTTTGGAACTCCAGGGATAGATGAAGGAGAGCTTGTAGGACCAAAGGCAATAGCCTATGATAAGAAAAATAGAAGAATAGGTGTTGCAGATGAGAGAAATTATAGAATTCAGGTGTGGAATTTAGAAGATTTGGGGTTTTAGATGAAAAAAAATATCCTAATCCTTGGTATAGAAACATCTTGTGATGAAACTAGTATAGGTATAGTAAGAAATGGAAGAGATGTCCTTGCAAATACTATATCAAGCTCTGCTTATATTCAAAGAGAGTTTGGAGGCGTTGTCCCTGAAGTTGCCGCAAGAAAACAGCTTGATTATATTTTACCTACATTGGATTTGGCTCTAAAAGAGGCAAATATAGAAAAAATCAATATAGATGCTGTAGCTGTAAGCTATGGCCCGGGGCTTGAAGGTTCTCTTTTAGTGGGTCTTATAGCTGCAAAGGCTATATCCTTTATACTTAATATCCCTTTGATTGGAATAAATCACCTTGAGGGACATATTTTTTCTCCTCTACCAGATTTTCCAGAGCTCTCTCCTCCTTTTTTGTCTCTTTTAGTATCAGGGGGACATACAATGATTGTAGATGTAGAAGATTATGGAGTGTATGAGGTGTTGGGTGATACACTTGACGATGCAGCTGGTGAGGCCTTTGATAAGGTAGCAAAACTACTTGGGTTAGGATATCCCGGTGGACCAATAATTGATAAAATGGCAAAACATGGAAACCCAAATGCTATTTCTTTTCCAAGGGCAAATACGGGCAAAGATTCCTTAGATTTTAGTTTCAGTGGATTAAAAACCGCTGTAAGACTTTTTTATGAAAAAAATAAGGATAATTTTAAAATAGAGGACATTGTAGCATCTTTTCAAGAAGCAGTGGTTGATACTATCATTACACGAGTAGAACGTGCTGTAAAAAAGACAGGTAAGAGGCAAGTTGTGCTTGGAGGAGGAGTTTCTGCAAACTCTCGGCTAAGGACCAAATTAAAAGAGCTTTCTTTAAAGCTTGGGTTTGAACTCTATCTTCCTTCCCTTAAGATGTGTACAGACAATGGTGCTATGATAGGCGTGATAGGGTATTACTATTATAATAAGGGGAGATTCTCTGATCTTTCGCTGGATGTTAAATCTTCTTTGAGTTTATAGGAGGGTATGAATGGATAAATTAGGAGTATTGCTGTGTGGAGGGCCTTTTTCTGATAATGATTTTCACTCTTTTTACTATAATAATACACAGATAAATTTTTACAATACTTCTCAAAGGTATGACTCTTCTGAAATAAAGGTGATAATAGGATATAGATTGACAAGGGAGCTTTTGAACTCATTGCCTAATTTAGCCCTTGTCCATATACCATTTGCAGGTGTGGATATATTGGATCTTTCCATGATAAAGGAAAGGGGTATCCCTTTATCTAATTCTCATACAAATGCCAAGGCGGTGGCAGAATTTGCAGTTACTCTTTTGTTCTCACTTGTAAAACAGATCCCCAAGTTTGATAAAGATTTGCGAAAGGGAATTTGGGGAGGAAGGTGGAAAAAGAATATCTTAGATGATCTCTATGGTTCTACGGTTACTATTTTGGGTTTTGGCTCTATAGGAAAAGAAATAGCCTATATGCTTAAACCATTTGGGATAAAGGTCTTTGCTATAAAGAGGTCTTTGAGGGGGGATGAAGAGAAGTATAAAGATGTAGTCTATGAATTTGGGACAAAGGAAGATCTGATTAAATTTCTCGGAGAAAGTGATTCTCTTATAATATCAGTACCTCTAACCAAAGATACAGAGGGTATGGTAAATTATCATGTACTTGATGCGCTGGGAAACGGTTATCTTGTAAATATTTCTCGTGGAGGAGTTGTAAATGAAGAGGATGTATTTAATTATTTAAAAGATAAAAGATTAAAGGGTGCTGCACTTGATGTGTGGTGGAAATACCCTAAAAAAGGTGAAACTGTATCTTACCCTTCTAGGTTTCCATTTTGGGAGCTTGACAATGTAATAATGACTCCCCATACTGCTGGTGTAACTCATAGTTTTTTGGAAAAGACAAAAGAAGAGATAATTTCTATCTTAAAAGATATGACATACAATAGGCTACCAAAAAATTTGGTAGATCTTTCAAAAGAATATTAAATAAAGATTTAATCTTGACAAAAAATCATTATTAAGTTATACTTAACTAAAATAGTAAAATATATAAAAAAGAGAGGTATACTATTATGGTTAATAGAGATAGAATTATATCCATTTTTAAGGAAAGAAGGATTAAACTTACCCCTCAGAGATTGGCAATTATAGATTTTCTCTCAAAGGAGCATGGCCATTATTCAGCAGAAGATATATACACTACTTTGAAAGAGAAGTTTCCTTATATGTCTTTTTCTACAGTGTATAATACATTAAAGACTTTAAGTGATCTGCATCTAATAGAGGAACTCTATCTTTTAGATAAAAAAGTTGTTTTTGATACAAATACATCACCCCATTTTCACTTTTTATGTACCAAATGCGGAAAAATCTTTGATATAAACTCCTCTGAATGCCTTAATGTGGAAAAATGTAATACCGCTTTTTCTGGTGCGTTAATAGAGAGGGTCCATGTCTATATGTATGGTATTTGCAAAGACTGTTTAAGGAAAGAAAAAGAAAGGTCAAACTAGGAAAGGAGGGATTTTCTTGGCTATTTATGTTTGTACCAATTGTGGGTATGAAAAAGAGGCAAAATGTAAACCTAGAAAGTGTCCTTCTTGTGGAGAAAAGGGTACTTTTGTAAAAAAAGAGAGTAAGAAAGATAAATAAGATAGGAGGTGTTCTTATGAAAAAGATGACGAAGGCTAATTTAGAGGCAGCATTTGCAGGGGAGAGCCAGGCTCATATGAAGTATCTAATTTTTGCAGATGTTGCAGAAAAAGAGGGAAAACCAAAGATAGCAAAGTTATTTAGGGCAATTGCATATGCAGAACAGGTACATGCTACAAATCATTTTAAAGAATTGGGAAATGTAGGTAAAACCCCTGAAAATCTTCAATCTGCCATAGAGGGTGAGACCTTTGAGGTAGAAGAGATGTATCCTGCATATGATGCAGTTGCAAAACTGCAAGGGGAAAAGGGTGCAGAGAGAAGCATCGGATATGCAGTAGAGGCAGAGAAGCTTCATGCCAAAATGTATGCTGATGCAAAGGCCAAGGCAGAGGCAGATGCCGATGCAGAAGTAGAAAGTGTATATGTATGCCCTGTTTGCGGATATACTGCTATAAATGAGGCACCTGATAAGTGCCCAGTATGTGGAGTGCCTAAGGAAAAATTTGTAAAATTTTAAGGAGGGATCAATATGACTAAAAGAGGACAGATTTATAAATGTGAAGTATGTGGAAATATTGTAGAGGTTGTACATGAGGGGCCAGGTGATTTGGTCTGTTGTGGTCAGCCTATGGTACTTCTTGAAGAAAAAACAGCTGATACATCTACTGAAAAACATGTACCATTTATAAAGAGAGAAGATGGAAAATATGTAGTTGTAGTAGGGGAGAATGCTTTACATCCTATGGAAGAAAAGCATTATATTGAGTGGATTGAACTTACTGTAGATGGTGTAGTATATAAGAAGTTTTTAAATCCAGGTGATGAGCCTAAGGCAGTATTTGAGGTCCCAGAGGGTAAAGAGGTCTCTGCACGAGAATACTGTAATGTTCACGGACTTTGGGTAAAGAAATAGATTTGGAGTTTTAATGTGTGAAAACCCCGGCTTGTGCCGGGGTTTTTTATTGTGCTATATTAGCACTTTTAATGTGGGAGTGATAAATTTTATCATACTTTTATATGAAAATCATTGATATTTTAAGAAATTATGATTAATAAATAAAAAAAATTATATAATTTGCTTTAATTTATCTTAATCATTTATAATCTTTCATTTTTGTTCTAAATAAGACTTGATATTTTTCAAGAAAGTGATATCATATACCTTGGAAGAATTAGCAAATACATATTTTGAGTGCTAACACTCGAATAATGAATTTGATAAAATTTAGATAAAGGAGGGAGTAATAATGAAGATAAGACCACTTGGTGACAGAGTACTTGTAAAAAGAGTAAGTGAGCAGGAAAAGACAAAAGGTGGAATAGTACTTCCTGATACTGCAAAAGAAAAACCTCAGAGAGGAGAAGTTGTAGCAGTAGGTGAGGGAAGACTTACAGATGATGGGAAGAGAATTCCTATGAATGTAAAAGTAGGAGATAAGGTAATATTTGCAAAATATGCAGGAACAGAGATAGAACTTGATGATGAAGAATATCTCCTTATGAGTGAAAGTGATATTTTAGCAATATTAGAGTAAAATTTTTAAGAAGAAGGAGGATTGATAGATATGGCAGCAAAGGTATTTCTTTTTAATGAAGAAGCAAGAAGAGCCCTCCAGAGGGGTGCTGATATAATTGCCAATGCGGTAAAGATTACCCTTGGCCCAAGAGGAAGAAATGTTGTTTTAGAGAAGAAGTTTGGATCCCCTACTATTACTAATGATGGTGTAACTATTGCAAGAGAGATAGATGTGGAAGATCCATTTGAAAATCTTGGTGTACAGCTTGTTAAAGAGGTTGCAACAAAGACAAACGATATAGCAGGTGATGGAACAACCACAGCTACAGTTTTGGCACAGGCTATTATTAAGGAAGGTTTAAGAAATGTAGCAGCAGGTGCAAACCCAATCTTTTTGAAGAAGGGAATTGACAAGGCTGTTGAGGTAGCAGTAGATGAGATTAAGAAATTAGCCAAAGAGGTAAAAACAAAAGATGATATTGCACAGGTTGCATCTATCTCTGCAGCAGATAGGGAGATTGGAGATCTTATTGCAGAGGCAATGGATAAAGTAGGGAAAGATGGAGTAATTACTGTTGAAGAATCCAAAGGAATTGGTACAGAACTTGAAGTAGTAGAAGGTATGCAGTTTGACAGAGGTTACATCTCTCCATATATGGTAACAGATGCAGAGAGGATGGAAGCAGTATTAGATGATGTATATATCCTCATTACTGATCAGAAGTTAAGTAATATGAAAAACCTCCTTCCAATTCTTGAAAAGATAGCTCAGGTTGGAAGACCCCTACTTATAATAGCTGAAGATGTAGAAGGTGAAGCACTTGCTACATTAGTGGTAAACAAATTAAGAGGTACTCTTAATGTGGTAGCTGTTAAGGCCCCAGGATTTGGTGATAGAAGAAAGGCAATGCTTGGTGATATTGCAGTTGTGACCGGTGGACAGGTAATCTCTGAAGAGCTTGGTCTTAAGTTGGAGAATGCAACTATAGATATGCTTGGTCGTGCAGAAAGAGTAAGAGTTACAAAAGATGATACTATTATAGTAGGTGGAAAGGGAGATCCAAAAGAGATAGAGAAGAGAGAGGCTCAGATCAGGGCTCAAATTGAAGAGACCACATCTGATTATGATAGAGAAAAACTTCAGGAAAGACTTGCTAAGATTAAGGGTGGAGTTGCAGTAATTAGAGTAGGTGCACCAACTGAGACAGAACTTAAAGAGAAGAAACATAGAATTGAGGATGCACTCTCTGCAACAAAGGCTGCTGTTGAGGAAGGTATTGTTCCCGGTGGTGGAATAGCACTTCTCCACATAGCACCAAAACTTAGAGAACTTAACCTTGAAGGCGATATGAAGATAGGTGCAAATATTATTGTAAAGGCACTTGAAGAACCACTTAAGATGATTGCAGAAAATGCAGGACTTGAAGGTTCTGTAATTGTTGAAAAGGCAAAAGAACAGCCAACTAATGTAGGATTTGATGCTATAAGAGAAGAGTTTAGAGATATGTTTGAGGCAGGAATTGTTGACCCTGCAAAGGTTACAAGATCCGCACTTCAAAATGCTGCAAGTATTGCAAGTATGATACTTACAACAGAGGTACTTGTAACTGAAAAACCTGAAAAGGAAAAACCACAACCACCAATGCCAGGAGGCGGTGGATATCCAGATATGATGTAAATAAAAAAGCCCCCAAAGATGGGGGCTTTTTTATTGTTTATTCTTTTCTCTTATTTTTTTCATCTCTTCATCTTCTTTAACTAACTCCTCAAGAAGATCCTTTACTTTCCATTCTATAGAGTGTTCAGTAACTACGGCAAATATTGATTTTGGCAATTTTTCATTTTGCTTGTACCAGCTTAAGAATTCCTTTAATTCTTCCTCTGAAAATCCATTTATTATAATTATTTTTCTATCTATCATTTTGTATAGTCTCCTCCCTTCCAGGACCTATAGAAATAATTTCTATAGGAGTTTTTAAATAATTCTCGATAAACTCTATATATCTCTGGGCGTTTGTGGGAAGCCTTTTTCTGTCTTTTATTGAAGAAGGGAATGCTTCCCACCCAAGAAATTCTTTGTATATGGGTTTAACCTTTGAGAGTATATTGGTATTATAAGGGAATTCTTCTACCTCTTTTCCATCTATTTTATATCCCACGGCAACCTTCACAGTATCAAAACCTGATAGTACATCCAACTTGGTAAGGGCTAAGGTATCTATACCACTTATCCTTACTGCGTATTTAAGGGCTACTAGGTCAAGCCAACCACATCTTCTAGGACGGCCTGTAGTAACTCCATATTCTCCACCCTTTTCTCTTAGTGTATTACCTAATTCGTCTTTTAGTTCTGTAGGAAATGGTCCTTCTCCTACCCTTGTAGTATATGCCTTCGTTACACCTATCGTTTTTTCGATAAACTTTACAGACACCCCGCAACCGACAGATACACCACCGGTTACAGGATTAGAAGATGTGACATAGGGATATGTACCATGATCTATATCAAGCATTATACCTTGTGCACCTTCCATGAGAACAGTTTCTTTGTTTTTCAGTGCATTATACAGCATAAAGCTTGTATCTTTTATATAAGGTATAAGATATTTCCTATATTCCTTAAAAGTCTCTATTAGTTTCTCTATATCTATAGGGGGATGGTCATAGATCTTTTCCAATATCAGATTTTTTTCTTTGGCAGTTTCCTTAAGTTTTTCTAAAAAGTAAATCTCATCTAACATATCACCCATTCGTAACCCTTTTCGTGAATATTTATCTTCATAGGCAGGCCCTATCCCCTTGCCTGTTGTTCCAATTTTTCCTCCTTTTGCACTTTCTTCTCTTAATTTGTCTAAGAGTTTATGATATGGAAGTACTATGTGTGCCCTATAATCTATAAAGAGTCTTTGTTTTACAGAATATCCTAAACTTTCTATATCTTTTATCTCTTTGATAAGAGCCTCAGGGTCAACTACTAAGCCCCCTCCGATTACAGAGATGGTATCTTTATGTAGTATTCCAGATGGGAGCAGATGTAAGAATATCTTTTTTTCATTTATTACAACAGTATGACCTGCATTGTTTCCCCCTTGATATCTTGCTACGATTTTTGCCTTTTCTGCAAGATAATCGGTAATTTTGCCCTTTCCTTCATCTCCCCATTGGGCACCAACAAGTACAATTATACTCATATTTTCTCTCCTTTATTTTTCAACAGTTAGTATAAGATAAGTACCTAGTATAGCAAATATTATATCAGGCAGCCAGGCTGCCGGAATAGGGGGGAGGACCCCACTTTTTCCAAGTGCCCTTGATGCAGAAAGTATAAGATAGTATACAAATACAAGAACTATACTTATTACTACACCTGTAGCCTTCCCACCTTTTCTAAATTTTAATCCTAGTGGGGCACCTATTAGGGTAAAAATAAGAGCGGAAAAGGGTACAGAAAATTTCATGTGGTAATCTACTTCAAATCCTTTTGGGTCTGCACCGCTTTTTTTAAGAAGTTCTATATGTTTTGCAAGCTCTCTGCTTGTCATTTCTTGAGGTGTTCTTTGGCTTTTGAAAAAGTCTTTTAATTCATCTTTTACTATGATTTTCATATCTTTAAATGTGCCGCTATACACTAGTTGACCATTCTTATCGTATTCATATATATGACCTTCCCTTAGGTCCCAGGTATCTTTTAGCCATTTGCCTTCTTTTGCAGTAATTACTCTAGGGAATTTTTTATCCCATTGTTTTGAAATCTCATATACCATTATATCTTTCATTAAGAGTCGTTTTTGGTCAAAATCATTTATATAAAAATACCTATTTTCGGCATCTTTAAAAAATACATTTTTCTCTATATGTGGAGGGCCTTTTTTATATATAACTTCTCTTATGATATTTTGCGATATATGATTTGCCTCAGGAACTACGAAGTCATTTAAAAGATATGACCCTATGCTTACAATTAGGGCTACTATGGTGAAGGGGATAGTGATTCTCTTGAGGGAGATTCCAGATGCCCTCATAGCCGTGATTTCACTATCATTTAGTAGTCTACCTATACCGAGTTCTGTACCTGCTAAGATAGAAATAGGAAATGTGACAACCATAAATGCAGGAAGACGATAGATGAGAATTTTAAGTACCTTATCAATTGCTACACCTTTATCTATGAGGAGTTCCATGAGTTCAAAGAGGGTCTCAACTGTCATCATAATTGTAATTGCTATCACGCCTAAGAGAAAGAAGTTGTATGTTTCCCTTGCAAGATACCTATCCATTATCTTTATTCTAAACATTTTTATCTCCTTGATTTTAAAGTAGTCGTATCTATTACTATTATTTTCTTTATACTTATCGTCTTTGAGTATAACAAATGCCCTCTGAAGTGTCAAGAGGGTCGTAATGTTTGTGATCTCTATTTTATTGTTTCCATAGTTTTATGGGCTTTTCCCCTCCCTTGTCATTGCGAGGGGCTTGTTTTGTAGCCCCGTGGCAATCTGCGACCCCCAAGATTTGTCATTGCGAGGCTCGTTTTGTGAGCCGAAGCAATCTCTCTTTTG
>CAYWXH010000026.1:17241-21031 GCA_964462295.1 uncultured Atribacterota bacterium | reverse complement strand
AAAGGACAATTATCACAAAGAGGCTTCTTTTTGCAATAAGTCTTTCCAGTAAGTACAATTTGGGCATGATACTCATTATAAAGACCTACATCCTCTGGGAGGTTTTTCATAAAAAATTTCTGAATCTCATCATAATCTATAGTTGGCGGGATAATATTGTGTCTTCCAAAAATCCTTTTGGTATATGCATCTACTACAAAGATAGGTTTTTCAAGGGCATATAATAAAATACTATCTGCAGTTTCTTTTCCTATCCCATCTACATCTAATAGCTTTTTCCTTAAGAGCCATAAACTTTCTTTTTTCATTTTTTCTACATTTCCCTCATATTCGGAAATAAAGAAATTTAAAAAATTTTTAAGCCTCTTTGTCTTTACATTAAAAAAACCGGATGGCCTTATAAGTTCTCTAAGCCTCTCATCCGGTAAAGAGAGTAACTTATATGGATCAAGTAGGTTTTCCCTTTTTAGATTTTCTATTGCACGCTCTACATTTGTCCAAGAGGTATTTTGGGTAAGGATTGCACCTATCATGATTTCAAAAGGGGAATCACCGGGCCACCAGTTAAGTGGCCCAAAATGATCATACATTTTTTGAAAAATCTTAAGCAATCTATCTCTGTTTTTCTTCAATTTCCGAAAGCTCCTTGAATCTATCTTTTAAAGATGAGTAAAGTTTAATATATAAATTATAAAAATCTCTGTATTTTTCCGTATTCTCCTTATTCGGAACTATTACTTCCTTTACCTTTACAAGCTCATCTACGGCCTCTTCTATGTTACTAAACATCCCAGCACCTATTGTTGCAAGTATAGCTGCCCCATATGCAGGACCCTCATCTTTTTCCATTATAGAAACCTCTCTTCCAAAAATATCTGCCTGAATCTCTCTCCAAAGTGAACTCTTTGCACCACCACCTATAGCCCTTACCTCTTCTATTTTTACCCCCAAATCCTCCATAATCTTTACAGAATCCATAAGTCCAAAGGTTACACCCTCCATAATAGCCCTTATCATATCTTCCCTTCTTGTAGAGATAGAAATACCGAAAAATACACCTCTTGCAAAGGGATCTTTATGAGGTGTGCGTTCCCCGGAGAGATAGGGTAAAAAAATTACCCCATTACTCCCTACAGATGAATAAGATGCCTCACTTGAAAGAAGCTCGTATGGATCTCTTTTTAAAAATGGAGAAAGGGCTGTCTCCATAATACCATTTGTCTCCCTATACCATCTCAAAGACATCCCTGCAGAGAGTTCTACTCCCATAAGATACCACATATTATCTATTGCATGATTAAATGTATGAATTCTCCCCTTTGGGTCAAATCTATGTATAGAGGTGGGTGTAAGTATTACCCCTGATGTACCGATACTTGAAAGCACTCTTCCCTCTTTTACTATACCTGCACCTATAGCACCACATGCATTATCTGCACCACCGCCTACCACCTTGGTGCCTCTTTTAATACCAGTAAGTGACTCGAATTCTTCTGTAGTCTCTCCACAGACCTCAAAAGATTTACATATGCGTGGGAAAAAATCAACAGGAATATCTAAAGCCCTAAGGAGTTCCAAACACCACTTTCCCTCCTTAACAGAAAAATATGCAGTTCCTGCGGCATCTGTTATCTCCATAGAAAGTTCCCCTGTCATTTTAAATCTTATATAATCTTTTGGAAGAAGGACCTTATGTATCTTTTTATAGTTCTCAGGCTCATTATTTTTTACCCATAAGATTTTACCTAATGTAAAACCAGGCAAAACAGGATTTGAGATAAATTCCATCACCCTATCCTCTCCTAAAAGCTCCATCACATAACGACATTCTTTCTCTGTTCTCTGATCACTCCACAAAATAGCAGGCCTTATTACATTATACTCTTTATCTAACAAAACTGCAGAGTGCATCTGTCCTGAGATACCTATTGATTTTATGTCTTGAGGATCTACAAGGCTCTTACTTACTATCTCAGTCAAAATAGAAATTGTAGCATCCCACCAGTCTAGTGGATCCTGTTCTGTCCAAAGGGGATATGGTGTATATAGGGGATATTCTCTAAATGTTTTATATACAATATCGCCCTTTTCATTTATAAGTAATGCCTTTGCCCCACTTGTTCCAATATCAAGTCCGATTACATAACCCATTTTCCTCCTCCTTACTCTTATAATGTGACAGAAAAACCAATCTTTATTTTAATATCTGTTTTTATTCTATCTTTTCTTATTATCCTTATAATAGAAGATATACTTGCAATCTTTATATCCATATCAGATGATGAAACTATCTTATGTCTTAGAAGTGGAATAGAGACCTTATCACCTATAAGTCCTATATAAAATATAGAAGGTAAACTTACCCCTTTATCCTTGGAAGAGATAAATTTTCGAAGTTCATCCAAAGCAGACCTATCTCCCCTTCTATACAGGGCCCAATAAAAAGAGGGTAACAACCTTTTATCATCTGTAGGAGTCCTAGTCGAGAATTCTTTATCTCTAAGTTCTCCTAAGAGAAAAAATAAAGTACTTTTTACCTTTCCATCAACTCTATTTAGCATAATTCTTAATTCTCTTCTATGGTCATCGCCGAGTCGTGTAAGTGCCCAGTATATATAAGCTATGACCTCTTTGTCTTTTTCTCTTTTCAACATAGAAAGCAGGGTCTTTTTTAAAAGAGGGCTATCATCAGATGAGAATGCAAAAATAACATATAATTTTTCCTCTTTACTAAGATTGACCTTTTTGGCCACCTTTCTAAGATAAGGTATATAATCTTTTTTCCCAATCTGTGCAAGTAATGAGGCAGCCCAAATCTTTTCGGATCGAGAAGGAGGAAATGCATAGATCTCTTTTAATCTTTTTATTGTAGATTCATCTTTTATCTCACATAACATAGAGATAACAGCTCTTTTTTGGGTATCAGAAATATCCATATTTGCCAAGCTCTTAAGATATGGAACCAAAATATTGGAAAGTATCTTTATATTTTCTTTTTTTGCCTTAGAATATCTTATAAAAAATTCATAATTTTTAAGTGCCTCATCAAACCTGGAGAGTTTTACAAGAAGATCAATCTTAAGCTTTCTTACCCGTAAAGATGCAGGATTTTTTTCAAGATAAAAATCTGCCCTTACAAGCGCATTTTCATATAGGCCTTTTTTTGTTAAAAATTTTATCTCTTTTATGGCTTTACCCTCTTCTGTTGCATATGCTATAATACTAAAGGAAAAGATTAAAATAATACAAAGTAAAAAAACTTTGGAACTTTTCATCGAAAGATTCCTCCTTTTATTCCGATATATTAAAAAATGAATCTATTTTATTATACCTCCTTAGTACACTAAATTCAAGAAAAACAAAGAATTAAAGGGCAAAAGAAATTATCTAAATAATATATACATTATCTACATTTTAATTAAAAATAGCAATCTATAGTTAAAAATAAAGAAATTTTTAGTAATTTTATAAAAAACAAAGATATTTAATTATATTTAGCCCTTATAATATATAAATAAGAATAATTTAGTATAATAAAGTTTGTAAAATAAAATATTTTGTGCTATATTATAGACAGAATAAAAAACAAAAAGGAGGGAGAAAAATGAAATACGTATACAAGATATTATTTGCAATCATAGCTTTAATTCTTGCAGGAGGAGCAAACTTTACTTGGAGATAAGTATTAATAAATAATTTATTTTGGAAAATATGTAAAGTAATTTTTAAACCTTTAAACAAAAAGGAGGGAGAAAAATGAAATACGTATACAAGATATTATTTGCAATCA
>CAYWXH010000026.1:0-17141 GCA_964462295.1 uncultured Atribacterota bacterium | reverse complement strand
TCATAGCTTTAATTCTTGCAGGAGGAGCAAACTTTACTTGGAGATAAGTATTAATTTTTGTTTTTTACAATTTTAAGCAATAAAAAAACAGCTTACTTTTTAAAGTAAGCTGTTTTTTTATTGCTTAAATCCTAAATTCTGGTATAATAGTTGCATGACAAATCGAAAGCACTTGCTCTATTTATATGTATCTAGCATAATTCTTATAGGCATTTTTCTAATGTATCACTATTTACCTTCTGCAAATTTTAATAGAGACTTCATACTCTATCTTATCTTATCTGTTTTTGCAGAATCCCTTCCTGTAAGACTACCCTGGAAAAATCTCACTATATCAATAGGCTTCCCTATAAACCTCGCCGCTATCTTAAGTCTTGGGATTCCTGAAGCTGTATGGGTAGGATTTTTAACGCTTATAATTGTAAATTTTAGAAAAATAAAACCAGAAATGCCCTTTTATAAAATGCTTTTTAACTGCTCTCAACTTGCGATTTCCATTGGTATAGCAGGAGAAGTATTTTACAATCTAAATGGAGACCTCTCTCATTTTACATTAGTCCAAAATATAGTACCATTATTTCTTGCGGTAATAGTGTATTTTACTATTAATTCCCTTTTATTAAGTATAGTAATATCTCTTTCTTCGAATACTTCCATTTTTGAAATGTGGAATTCACTTGTAAAAAGTTTTGCAATAAACTACCTTTCTCTTGCATCTATTGGAATACTTATTGCATTTGTACAAATAAAATTTGGTTGGATGCCTGTATTCTTATTTTTAATCCCTCTATTGCTTGCAAGGTATTCATTTCAACTCTACGCTCAGGTAAAAGATCTCTATAGAACTACTATTTTAGCATTAGCAGAAGCAGTTGATGCAAAAGATCCATATACACGAGGCCATTCAGATAGGGTATCTAAATATGCAGAAAAAATAGGAAAAAAACTAAATTTTTCCCCTGTAGAAATGGATAAACTTGTATTTTCCTCTATCCTTCACGATATAGGTAAAATAGGAATTCCCGACAGTATCTTAAAAAAGAAGGATAAACTCACGGAAGAAGAATACAACATTATAAAAACCCATCCAGTAGAAGGTGAAAAAATTATAAAAACAATACCCCACTTAAAGGATGTAGGAGAAATTATAAGACACCACCATGAGAGGATAGATGGAACAGGATACCCAGATGGATTAAGGGATGGCGAAATTCCTGTAATTTCAAAGATTATATCTATATGTGATAGTTATGATGCAATGACAAGTGATAGGCCTTATCGAAAAGGCCTATCAAAGGAAGAGGCAATAAAAGAGTTAAAAAAATATAGTGGGACCCAATTTGATAAAGAACTTGTTGAAATCTTTATTGAAATCTTAAAAGAGGAGGATAGATAGATGCTTTTAGATGTATTTATTGTTTCCCTTATTATTACTTTATTGGCAGGACATAAGCTTTCTAACTTCAAAAACTTAAAATTAGAATGGATAGAACTATTTATTTTAGGGTTTCTTATACAACTTGCCATAGTTTGGCTTTCATTTAAAAATGTAGCATTTGTAGAAAAATATCACTTTTGGCTTCATATCTTATCTTTTACCTTGCTTTTTATTGGGATAATCAAAAATATAAATGCTCCAGGATTTAAATGGATGGGGATAGGAATCCTCCTTAATTTCCTCGTAATAGTAGCAAACAATGGACAGATGCCTGTATCAGGAACAGGTCTTGAAAAGGTAGGGCTTGGAAGTTATAAGGAAATTCTCCAAAGTGGAAAATATCTAACACATACACTTATAGGTAAAGGCACGCACCTTCCATTTCTCGCAGATAGATTTTATATTCCCCACCCTTATCCAAGACCTACACTTTTCAGCATAGGAGATATATTTATAGGAATAGGGCTATTTATACTTATATTTAAGGGGACAATGCCCAAAATAAAAGAGGGGTAGGCTACCCCTCTTTTACCACTATTTTTCCAAATTTAAGTTTACCCACCCTCAAAATCATACCATTTTTAATCTCTATATCGAGTTTTGAATCTGTAATCTTTTCATTGTCAAGCCTGACTCCACCTTGTTCTATAAGCCTTCTTGCCTCTTGTCTTGATTTTACAAAACCAGATGCCTCCAAAAGTCTTATGATCCATATTTTACCATCTTTTAACAAAGAACTATCTATAACTATATCTTTCATATCTGTAGGGAGTTCTTTTTTGCTAAACACTGCCTCGAACTCTCTTTGTGCATTTTGGGCATCTTCCTCAGAATGATACATCTTTACAATTTCTCTTGCAAGTCTTTTCTTTACCTCAAGAGGATGTATGGTATCATTTTTAAGTCCTTCATCTATTCTCTTTATCTCTTCCATTGGGACATCAGTAAGAAGCTCAAAGTATTTTACCATAAGATGATCGGGTAAAGACATAAGTTTTCCAAACATGACATTTGGAGGCTCATCTATCCCTACATAGTTGCCTAAACTTTTACTCATCTTTTCCACCCCATCAAGTCCTTCAAGAAGAGGAAGTGTTATTACAATCTGGGGTTCTATGCCAAATTCTCTTTGAAGGTCTCTACCTACCAAAAGATTAAACTTCTGGTCTGTTCCTCCAAGTTCCACATCAGATTTTAGTGCTACAGAGTCATATGCCTGCATTATAGGATACAAAAATTCGTGGAGCCCTATAGGTTTACCCTCTCTATATCTTTTCTGAAAGTCATCTCTTTCCAAAATTCTTGCTACTGTAAATTTCGCAGTAAGCAATATTACATCTTTAAATGTAAGGGGGGAGAGCCATTTGCTGTTAAAGACTACATCGGTCTTTTCAGGGTCCAAAATCTTAAAAACCTGTTTTGCATAGGTTTTTGCATTTTCTTGGACCTCTTCTTCAGAAAGCTGCTTTCGTGTCTGACTTTTTCCCGTAGGGTCCCCTATCATCCCTGTAAAATCTCCTATAACAAACTGTACTCTATGGCCAAGGTCTTGAAATTGTCTTAATTTTCTAAGGGTTACCGTATGGCCTAAGTGGAGGTCGGGGGCTGATGGATCAAAACCCTCTTTTACCTTAAGTTCTCCACCTTCTTTATCAATCCTTTGGAGCTTTTTTACAAGCTCTTCCTCTGTTATAAGATCAACTACACCTCTTCTTATAAGCTTTAGTTGTTCCTCAATAGGTATTTTCATCTATCAAACCTCCGATCTTTATAAATTTTTCTTTTTACATATAGGGCAAGGGGAAGCCCTATTGCATAAACAGAGATTGTCTCCCCTATACCTATATAAAATACTGTAACAAAATATGGTAATTTAAAAAATAAAGAAAGATAAAGGCTCACACCAAATGCATTTACTACTACAGGTGGGATACCAGCCAAATATATATTTTTCATCTTATAAGTAAGAAATGCAGCAATAAGAGTCAAAAGACTCCCAAACACGATATCATATATACCTAAACCACCGAATATATTTGCAACAAAACAACCTATAAAAAGTGCAGGTATTGCCCGTGGGTCAAAAAAAGGCAAAAGGGTAAGTGCCTCAGAGATTCTTACCTGAATAGGACCATAGCTAATGGGTGCAAAAACAAGGGTAATAACAACATAAAGTGCTGAAACTACAGAAATCCAAGTTATATCTCTTGTAATACCTTTATTTTTCATATAAATAACTTATCCCCCTTATTACAGCATTAAAACCATACTTTTTTCTTATTTCATCCATAGCCTTTAAAAGATTCCTTCTTTTTTTTCTAAATCCTGCAAGGTCAAGCTGAAAACCAGATACCTTCTTTAAACCACTTACATATATGCCCAAAAGGCGAATAGGTATGTCTATATCTTTGGCATCCAAAAAAAGCCTTGTGGCAAAATAAAATATTTCATCATCGAGAAAAGTATATTCACCAAGGGTTTTACTCTTTGTCCTAATTTTATGATTGTAAAACTTTATCTTAAGGGTAACGCTATTTCCAGAAAATGAACGTAATCTTAAATTATAGCCCACCCTTTCTGAAAGATAAGAGAGAATCGGGATAACTATATCTGCATCTGGAGGAATATCCTCCTCAAGGGTGATCTCTTTTCCCAAAGACTTGGGAGGGACATATGGGACTACCTCACTTCTGTCTATACCCCTTGAGAGGTAATACAAATCTTCTCCTCTCTTCCCCAGCTCATAGAAAAGATAGTCAAGGGAATACCTCCATATATCTTTTACCAAAAAAATTCCCATCTTATTTAAGGTCTCTTTTAAGGCATCCCCTACCCCCCATAATTTATCTACGGTTTTCTCTCCTAAAAATTCTCTTGCTCTTTCCTCTTCTATCATAAGAATCCCATCTGGTTTTGCATCCTCTGTAGCCATTTTTGCCATAAATTTATTATAAGATATACCGACAGATGCGGTAAGCCCCAATTTACTTATATCATTTTTTATTTTCTTTGCATAACCTATCGGGTCCCTTTCGGCCTCACCTACACCTTTCATATCTAAAAAGGCCTCATCTACAGATATCATCTCCACACGAGGAGAATATTTAAAAAATATCTCTCTTATCTTATAGGAAATTTCCATATACCTTTCATGACGAACAGGTAAAAATACAGCATGTGGACATAGCCTTTTTGCCTCTTGAATAGACATACCAGAATGTATACCATATTTTCTTGCCTCATAAGATGCAGAGGAAACTACCCCTCGCTTGGAATCTATCCCACCCACAATGATAGGCTTTCCCGCAAGGGAAGGATTATCTATTACCTCTATTGTAGGAAAAAATGCATCCATATCTATATGAAAAATAATATCCATACTAAGTTTTAAAAAGCTCCTCCACAAATTTTTCAGGATCAAAGTATTCTAAGTCTTTCTCAGTCTCTCCTGTGCCTATAAATATTATAGGTATGCCTAATTCCTTCTTTATACTTATAATATGTCCTCCTCGAGAAGTGCTATCAAGTTTATTTACCACAAGACCTGTAACCCCTAAGTGTTCGTGAAAATTTTTCGCCTGGATAAGGGCATTTTGTCCTGTAGTTGCATCCACAGTCAGAAGCACTTCAAGATGAGCATCTGGTGCATTTTTTGATATTACCCTTTTTATCTTTTTCAACTCTTCCATAAGATTTTTCTTTGTGTGTAATCTTCCAGCAGTATCTATAATAAGCACATCTACTTCCCTCGCCTTTGCCGAAGAAATTGCATCAAAGACTACAGCTGAAGGGTCTGCCCCTTCTTGTTGGGCAACCACAGGCACACCTAGCCTCTCTGCCCAGACTACCATCTGTTTAACCCCTGCTGCCCTAAAGGTATCCGCTGCAGCAATGAGAACTTTTTTCCCTTGTTCTTTAAGTTTTTTTGCAAGCTTTGCAATAAAGGTAGTCTTTCCTGTGCCATTTACCCCTATGACAAGTATAATATTTAATCCATCAGAAAGTTTAAGTTCTTTCTTTTCTCCAAGAATTTCAAGGAAATCCTTTTTTATGACACCTTCAAGGTCTTCATAGGTTTTTATCTCTCCCCTTTTTACCCCTTCTTCCACCTTATCCATTATGGAAACAACCATTTGGGTTCCTAGATCAGATTGAAAAAGTATCTCCTCTATCTCTTCTATTTCATCATCACCAATCTCACTTTTCCCTTTAAAGACAGACTTAAGGCCATCTTTTATATTTTTCATCCAACCTTTAAATATGTTCATATATCACCCCTGTTATTTCATTTAAATTAATAATATTTTTATACACCTTTTTTGAAAATTCGACAAGAGAAATTTTATACTTTTTATTATCTATTGCTAAAACAATCTCTCCCTCCAAAAGAGATTTATCTACTCTCTTTGAAAAATCAGGAAAAAGAACTTTTATAATCTCTAAATTTCTCCTCTTATGGCCTATGAAATAAGGAATATCCTTCTCATTAATAAATAAGATTACATGATAGAGGTTGTCTTTTACATTTCTTAGAAGATAGAGAGTCATCCATAAAAATATTTGTGCTCTTACAAGTGCTCCTATATTTGGATGATATGGGCCTGCTACAACATATCTCTCATTTATCTCATCTGTAGTTTGAAGTCCTATCCTTATAACATCTACCTCATTTGCCGTATAGTAAAGATAAGAGAGGGCAACTAATCTAACTGTCTCTTCAAGGGATAAGGGTCTGTATTTTCCTTGTTTATACATATTAAATAGCTCTGTATCTTCAAGTACAAGTGTAGGGTAAATTCTTACCATATTGGGTCTCATTTTTATACTCCTCTTTACAGTTTCCATGATCGTTTCTTCATTATCACCTGGTAAACCAGGCATTATTTGATGTCCTAATAAAAATCCGTATTCCCTAATAAGTTTACTTGCATTATCTACATCATCTTTTGTATGTCCTCTTTGGGATAATAAAAGTACATCATCCACGAGAGACTGCACTCCAAGCTCGATAACCCTCACTCTATATTTTTTAAGAAATAAAAGCACATCTCTATCTATATAATCAGGCCTTGTAGAGAGTCTTATATAATTTATATCACCTCTCTCTATATAAGGCTGTACAACCTTTAAAAAATTTTCTTGGATAGAGAGTGGCAGTCCTGTAAATGTCCCTCCAAAAAATGCTACTTCTACGACTTTTTTCCCCTTCTTAAAAGGTAAAAAAAAGTTTATAGTCTTCCTTATATCTTCTGGTGTAACTCGCGTAGTTTTTCCTGTTATTTTTTTCTGATTACAAAATACACACTTATGAGGACAACCAAGATGTGGAATAAAAATAGGTATTACTAAGAAGTCCCTTTTCATCCTAAAATATCAGAAATATACTCTCTCTTTAGGAATTTTGAAGAGAGTAAATCTCTCACAGGTTCAAAACCCCCATCCAAGTATATAGCAGCAATCAAGGCCTCAAAGGTGTGTGCAAGGATGGAGACCTTTTCTCTTCCATGTTGTTTCTCTTCTCCCCTTCCTAGTAATATAAATTCATTTAAAGATAATTCCCTACTCCAGTCTGCAAGATTTTTATCACTTAGTAAATAAGAAGAGATGAGGGTAAGTCCCCCCTCATCTCTGTCTTTAAATTCAAAAAATAAAAATTCCTTTACCAAAAGGCCTAAAACAGCATCTCCAAGGTATTCTAATCTCTCACCTGTCTTATCTATCTTATCGGTAACCCCTTCATAGTAAGACAGGTGAGTTAATGCACTTTTTAATAAAGTTTTGTCTTTAAATGTATAACCCAAGGATTTTTCTATATCATAAAATCCCTTATTTTCAAGATTATTCATATTTTTTTAGTACCAAAGAAGCGTTATGTCCTCCAAAGCCAAAAGAATTAGATATGGCAACCCTCACATCTTGGACCCTCTTTTCATTAGGCACATAATCAAGATCACACTCGGGATCAGGATTCTCATAATTAATAGTAGGAGGTATTATCCCCTCTTTCAATGTCATAGAAGTGGCAATAGCCTCAACAGCCCCGGCACCACCCAAAAGATGCCCAATCATAGACTTGTTAGAACTTACAGCAAGCTTGTATGCATGCTCTCCAAAGAGTTTTTTTATGGCAAGTGTTTCTAATTTATCATTTAGAGGCGTAGATGTACCATGAGCATTTATATAATCCACATCTTCAGGTTTTAAACCTGCATCTGAAATAGCAAGTTCCATAGCCTTTCTTGCCCCTTCTCCCTCCGGGTCAGGTGCAGTTATATGGTAGGCATCTGCTGTCATTCCAAAGCCTACCACCTCAGCATAGATCTTTGCTCCCCTCTTTTTCGCATGTTCTAACTCTTCCAGAATCAAAATTCCACCACCTTCAGCCATAACAAATCCGTCTCTTTCCTTATCAAAAGGACGAGAGGCCTTCTCGGGTGCATCGTTTCTCGTAGACAAGGCTTTCATGGAACAAAAACCTGCAAGTGCCAAAGGGGTAATCGCAGCCTCTGCACCTCCACTTATAATTACATCCGCCTCTCCTTCTCTTATAAGTCTGTAAGAGACGCCAATGGCATGAGTAGAAGAGGCACAAGCCGTGGTTATTACCATATTTGGTCCTTTTGCCTTAAAGTGCATGCCAATTTGCCCTGCCAAAATATTTGAAATCATCATAGGTATAAACAGAGGACTTACCCTATTGGGACCCTTTTGAAGCATAGTTCTAAACTGGGTGTCTAATGTTTCCATACCCCCAATTCCGGAACCTAAAACAACACCTACCCTGTACGGATCGTCTTCGGCGAAATCTATATTTGCATCTTCCTTTGCCATTATAGCAGAAGCAAGTGCAAATTGTGTAGATTTATCCATTCTCCTTGCAGCCTTAGGTTCAAAAAAATCTTTTGGGTTAAAGCCATCTACCAGACCAGCAATCTGAGAAGAAAACTCATCTATTTCAAATCTATCAATCTTTCTGATCCCTGATTTTCCTTCTAAAAGTGCATTCCAATATTTTGAAATACCTATTCCAATAGGAGTAACCGCGCCTAAACCCGTAACTACCACTCTTCTTCCCATAAATACACCTCACTTTTATATAATCAGGGAGATAAACTCTCCCTGATTATATTTTCTTCTATCTAAAGTTTTTCTTATTTTTCTACTCCACATCACCTGCATCATCTAAATCATTTCCAATGTGGGACTGAATGTAATCTACCACATCTTTAACTGTTTCAATCTTTTCTGCATCATCATCAGGAATCTTAAGGTCAAATTCCTCTTCAAATGCCATAATAAGTTCAACTATATCTAAGGAATCTGCCCCAAGATCATCTAAAAAGGAAGAATCCATTCTAATTTCATCCTCACTTACTGAGAGACGTTCTGCGATTATCTTTTTTACTCTACTGTAAATGTCCATCATTTCACCTCCTTCCCTAACTATATTTAATTCATTCCACCATTTACTGAAATTATTTGACCTGTTATATATCTTGCCTCGTCTGAGACAAGAAAGGCAACCACATTTGCTATATCTTCAGGTTGCCCAAACTTTTTTAAAGGAATCATTGAAAGAAAAGCCTCTTTTACTTTATCAGAAAGTTTTTCTGTCATATCTGTAACTATAAATCCTGGTGCTACAGCATTTACAAGAATACCTGATGATGCAAACTCTTTTGCCAAAGACTTCGTTACCCCTATCATTCCTGCTTTAGCTGCTGCATAATTTGCCTGGCCTGCATTTCCTATAAGCCCTACAATAGAACTTATATTCACAATTCTACCCCATCTATTTTTTCTCATCATTCGAAAGGCCTCTTTGCTACAGAGAAATACGCTCTTTAGGTTAACTCTTATAACTTCATCCCAGTCCTCTTCACTCATCCTCATAAGAAGACTATCTCTAGTAATACCTGCATTATTTACTAAAATATCTAATCTTCCAAATGTATTAGAAATCTCTTTGAACAATGCATCTACATCCTCTTTTTTTGAAACATCTGCCTTTATCCCTAATGCCTCTCCCCCAGCATCTTTTATCTCAGATACTACCTTTTTTATTCTCTCTTCATTAGATGTACCATTTACTATAACTTTTATACCAGATGATGCAAACTTTAATGCAATAGCCTTTCCAATTCCACGGGTAGAACCTGTAACAAGTGCTACCTTCTCACTATTCATCTTTTAAAATGGCCTCCTTTGCCTTTTCATAAAGCTCTATCTTACCTATATCCATAACTTTAACATTTCTGTCAATATCTCTCATAAGACCCCTTAGAACCTTACCAGGTCCAACTTCTAATGCAAAATTTACCTTTTGTGCAAGCAACTTCATAGAATCTACCCACAAAACAGGATTATCTATCTGTTTTATAAGTGCCTCTAAAATCTCTTCCTTTTTCGTAAGGGCCTTTGCATTATAATTTGCAATAACCGGCACCTTTGCATCAGACAGTTTTACCTTCTCTATCTCTTTTCTCATCTTTTCCCCCACTTCACTCATCAAAGAAGAGTGAAAAGGTGCACTCACACTTAAAGGGACAACTCTTTTGGCACCTGCTTCTTTGGCAAGCTCTCCTGCCTTTTCAAGTGCCTTAACTTCTCCACTTATAACGATCTGTTTTTCAGAGTTAAAATTGGCAGGCTCTACCACACCAAGAGAGCTTGCCTGTCTGCAGATCTCTTCCACCTTTTCCCGTGGAAGTCCAACTATTGCATACATAGAACCAAGTCCCAAAGGAGAGGCCTCCTGCATAAACTCTCCCCTTTTTCGTACAAGATAGACTGCATCAGAAAATGCCAAAACCCCTGCAGAAACAAGGGCAGAATACTCACCTAAACTATGGCCTGCCACTATATCTGGATATATACCATCATTATTTAGCATTCTATTTAAAGAGACACTCATTGTCAAGATAGCAGGTTGAGTATTATATGTTTTTTTTAGTTCTTCTTCAGGTCCTTCAAAACAAAGCCTCGAAATAGAAAAACCCAAAACTTCTGATGCCTCATCAAAGGTTTTCTTTACTATCTCAAATTTTTCATAAAAATCCTTTCCCATGCCTACAAACTGTGAACCTTGACCGGGAAACAAAAAAGCAAGCCCCATAGTCTATCCTCCTAAATATGCTTTTGACAACGTACTAAGCACTTCTTCAGCCTCTTTTATAATATCTTCCATAATATCTTTTACCGGTTTTATATCTTTTATAAGACCTGAAATCTGACCAGCCATAACTGATCCCATATCCACATCTCCCTCTACAACAGCTCTACGAAGAGCACCTGTCCCCAATTTTTCAAGCTCTTCAGGGGATGCACCTTGTGCCTCAAGTTTCATAAATTGTCTTGCAAGTTTATTTTTTATAACACGTACAGGATGCCCTGTAGACCTTCCTGTCTCTACTGTAGACCTATCCCCTGCCTTAAGAATTGCCTCTTTATACCTGGGATGGACTTCTGCCTCTACTGATGCAACAAACCTTGTTCCCATTTGAACACCCTTTGCTCCAAGGGCTAAAACAGCAACCATTCCTCTTCCATCTGCAATACCTCCTGCTGCAATTACAGGTATACTAACAGCATCTACTATTTGAGGTATAAGGGCCATTGTAGTAATAGTCCCAATATGTCCACCTGATTCAAGTCCTTCTGCCACCAGTGCATCTGCACCCTCTCTCTCTAATCTTTTTGCAAGGGCTACAGATGCTACAACAGGTATGACCTTTATGTCATATTTCTTAAACTCTCTCATAAAAGGTCCAGGATTTCCCGCACCTGTAGTAACTACAGGCACCCTCTCTTCTATTACTACATCTTTTATCTTCTCTGCAAATGGAGACAAAAGCATAATATTTACACCAAAAGGTTTATCTGTAATATCTCGTACCTTTTTTATCTCTTCCTTTAGGGCCTCAGGTGGCATGTTCCCTGCACCAATAATACCTAATCCTCCTGCTTCAGATACGGAACCTGCAAGTTTTCCTGTACCTGCCCATGCCATTCCACCTTGAAATATCGGATATTTAATACCTAAAAGATCACATACCTCTGTTCTTATCATATTCACCTACTCCTTTATCCATCTTAGAGCCATTGCTGCCCAAGTAAGGCCTGCACCAAAGGCTACAAGTACTACATTACTTCCCTTTGAGATCTTACCTTCTTTCGCAGCCTCATCAAGGGCAATAGCTACAGATGCAGATGATGTATTACCATATTTGTGAAGATTTACAAATACCTTATCTTCCGAAAGTCCAAGTCTTTTTCTTGCAGAGTCTATTATCCTTATATTCGCCTGATGAGGAATGAGATAATCCACATCCTCTTTTTTGAGGCCAGCCTTTTCTATAACCCTAAGAGATGCCTCACCCATAATTCTTACTGCAAATTTATAAACCTCATTTCCTGCCATATATATAGTATGCTTTTTATCTTTTACAGTATCTAAAGATGCCGGAAGTCTTGATCCACCTGCTTCCATCTTCAAAAGTTCTCCACCTTCTCCACGCGAACCAAGCTCACATGAGAGGATACCTGGCTCATCTACCGGGGAAAGCACAGCTGCGCCTGCCCCATCTCCAAAAAGAACAGCCGTATTTCTATCATCCCAATTTACAATCTTTGACAGGGTCTCTGCCCCCACTACAAGCACCTTATCATAAAGGCCTGTTGCAACAAACTGCCACCCTACAGAAAGGGCATAAACAAAACCGCTACACCCTGCCTCAATATCAAAGGCGCCTGCCTTTTTTGCACCAAGCCTATCCTGAATAATACAAGCTGTTGCAGGAAAGGCCATATCAGGCGTAACGGATGCTACTATAATAAGATCAAGCTCTTCTGGCTTTACATGGGCATCTTCTAATGCCCTAAGAGCTGCCTCATACGACATATCAGATGTGGCTTCATCCTCTCTTGCAATTCTTCTCTCCTTTATACCTGTCCGTGTTGTTATCCATTCATCACTGGTATCCATCATCTTCTCAAGCTCTCTGTTTGTAAGTACCTTCTCTGGCACATAAGAACCTGTGCCAATTATTCCTACATTTCTAAGGGTTTTACTGCTCATTTTCTCTATCTCCTTTAAACTTAATTATTTCCTCTTCTATCCTTTCAATCCCTTTATGTTGGGCAAATTCCTTCGCTACCCTTATGGCATTTTTTATGGCACGAGCCTTTGACCTACCGTGAGAAATAATACATGTCTTTTTTACGCCAAGAAGAGGCGCTCCACCATATTCCGCATAATCTAATATCTTTTTAAGTCTTTTTATAAGGGGTATAAGAAATATGATACCTATAAAATTCAAAGGGTTATGCTTCATCTCTTTTTTAAAGAGATTGTACAAATTTTTGACAACCCCTTCTCCAAATTTTAAAAGTACATTCCCTACAAACCCATCACAAACTACAACATTTGCACGGCCTGTAAGAATATCGTTTCCCTCTACATTTCCTATAAAATTAAGGTTTGAGTTTTTCAATATTGCATAAGACTCTGAAACTAATTTGTTTCCCTTCGTTTCCTCCTCTCCTATACTCAAAAGCCCTACAGTAGGCTCATCTATACCAAAGATAGACTTTACATAAATAGTGCCCATAAGGGCAAATTCTAAGATATTCCTCGGTTTAGAATCTACATTTGCACCCACATCTATTAAGAGATTTACCCCATTTCCAAAAGAAGGCATAAAGGTTGCAAGTGCAGGCCTATGAATGCCCTTAATTCTACCGATTCTAAGGAGGGCACCTGCCATTATAGCACCACTATTACCTGCAGAAACGAAAGCATCTCCCTCTCCTCTTTTTACAAGATCAAGGCCCACCATCATAGAAGAATTAATTTTTTTTATAGCATTAGATGGGCTTTCATCCATCTCTACGATATCATCTGTATGTACAATCTTTACTCTATCTTTAAATTTTTCAAATAGCTTTGGATATTCTTCTAATAAAACACTCTTCTTCCCTGTTATAATTATATTAGTATCAGGTGGAGAATCTTCACTTAAAAATTGATAAATCCCTTTTAAGACCTCTTTGGGGGCATGATCGCCTCCATGTCCATCTACCACAATATTCATAATACTACCTCTCTATATTTTTAAGGGATGCAATTATAAATTTTCCCACAAATACCTCTTCACTATTTACCTTTGTTACCACTTTTACTAGATATTTATTATTTTTACTCCTTGCCAATCTAGCCCTTGCTACAAGTTTATCTCCTATATGTACCCTTTTTTTATATCTAACCCTTGCAATACCGGTAAGGGCAATAGGCGCATCGATAAGAGCCAATGCTAAAGAATTTGCCTGTGCAAATATGTACTGTGCCTGTATTATATCACTTTTTTCAAAACTCATATAGGGTTTTGCCTCAAGAACTGAAATGCCATCTTGACCTAAATTAAGGTCTATGAGTTCCCCTATGATATCCCTCATAGAGATACTTTTTAGATTTTCCTCTTTTTCTTTTGCAATATTTTTTAATCGTTCCCTTTGATCAGGAATACCCAACTTATTTCTATATAATCGTATTGTTGATATACTTACCCCGAGATATCTGGCAAGTTCTTCATCTGTTAAAAAAGGTTTTTCTTGGATAAGTTCTATTAATCTTTCTTCTTTTTCTCGGACAGAAATTGTCATAACCTTATAATACTACCTCCTGTTATAACCTGGTAACAAATTTATAGAAAAAAAAGAGAAGTAATAACTACTTCTCTTCTTTCTCCTCAAATACCAATACTTGTCTCCCCTCATAATATCCACACTCTGGACAGACTCTATGAGGCAAAATCATTGCATGACACTGAGGACACTCTACAAGTTGCACTACCCTTGCCTTCCAGTGTGTTCTCCTCTTATCTCTTCTTGCCTTGGATGTTTTCCTTTTTGGTGTTGTCAACTCTGCCACCTCCTGAATAAAATGATAACACCTTAAATGGCGACTCTTTTTTACTATTATCTATCTTACAATTACAACTCTCAAAATTCAAATTTGCCCCACAAACTGGGCAAAGCCCCTTACAATCTTCCCTACAGAGAGGTTTCATTGGGACATTCACAATTATACTCTCAATTACAAATCTGTCAAGGTCTATTTTTCCATTTTCATAATAAAATGTATCGAGATCTCGTTTGGTAAGTTCTATCTCCTTATCTTTATATCTATCTCGATGAAATTTAAATATACCCCTTACCCATAGAGAAAAATCCTTATTAAATCTCTCAAGACACCTACTACAAGTCATACTTAAAGAATAGTTAATCTTACCTACAATAATCACATCATAATTTCTTCTATTAAAAAAGACCTTAAACTTTACAAAAACAGGTGAAGAAAGGGAAAAATCCCTATCTTCACCCATGTCTATATATTCAGAATATTCCAAAAGAAAATTACTTTTGGATTTTCTCTTAAGCTCTGATAAGGTAATCTTCACTTTCTCAACCTATCCACAATCTCCTTCGTATCTCTTGCAATCATAAGTTCCTCATTTGTTGGAATAAGTAGGACTTTTACTTTTGAGGTAGGTTTTGAGATAATGGCCTCCTCTGCCCTTACCCTATCATTTATCTCATCATCAAATTCTACCCCTAAAAATTCAAGCCCATGACATACATCCCGTCTCACAAGGTGATCATTTTCTCCAATACCTGCCGTAAATACGAGTGCATCAAGACCACCCATAATAGCTGCATATGCACCTATGTACTTCTTTGCTCTATGAACAAATACTTCTACCGCTATCCTGGCCCTTTCATTTCCATTTTCTTTTTCTTTCTGGATATCTCTCATATCATTACTTACACCGGAGAGACCAAACAATCCACTCTTTTTATTTAAAATTGTATAAATCTCGTTTGTAGTGAGATGCTCTTTATCCATAAGATATGTAACAATTGCAGGGTCCAAATCTCCGGAACGAGTCCCCATAACCATTCCTTCAAGTGGGGTAAATCCCATAGTAGTTTCCACGGATCTGCCCTCTTTTACGGCAGCAAAGGATACACCATTTCCCATATGAAGAGTGATAATTTTCAACTCTTCAATAGGCTTTCCAATAATCTCTGCCGCCCTTTGGGAAACATATCTATGAGATGTCCCATGAAAACCGTACCTTCTAATCTTATATTTTTCATAATACTCATAAGGAAGGGCATACATATATGCATAATCTGGAATGGTTGCATGAAATGCGGTATCAAAGACTCCTATATGGGGAATGTTAGGCATTAGCTCTTGACATGCCTCGATACCCAAAATATTAGGTGGATTGTGCAAAGGAGCGAGCTCTATATTTTCCCTTAAGGCATCCATCACCTCATCAGTTATTAAGACAGAACCTGAAAACTTCTCACCCCCATGGACTACCCTATGCCCCACTGCCGCTATCTCATTTAAGTCTTTTACTACCCCATAGTCTTTGTTTAGCAAGGCATCTATAAGAAGCTTTATCCCTACTCTATGATCCGGAATTTCTGCCTCTTTTACTATCTTTTCTCCTCCTATAGGGGTATGAACAATCCTTGAACCTTGAATACCAATTCTCTCTACAAGACCTTTTGCAAGTAGCTCTTCTTTTTCCATATCAAAAACTTGATATTTAATAGAAGAACTTCCACTATTAATTACCAATACCTTCACTTTTTTCCTCCTATCTATTCTGATTTTATATATTTAATCCTTCTGCCTTTAAAACAGCTACTGCCACAACATCTACTATATCATCAACACTACAACCCCTTGAAAGGTCATTTACCGGTTTTGCCATCCCTTGCAATATAGGACCTATAGTCTTTGCACCTGCCAATCTCTCTACAAGTTTATAGCCAATATTCCCCGCCTGAAGGTCAGGGAATATAAGGACATTTGCACGTCCTGCCACAGGACTCCCTTTTGCCTTCCTTTCGCCAACTTTCGGGACAAGTGCGGCATCTGCCTGAAGCTCTCCATCTATAAGGAGATCTGGGGCTTTTTGTTTTGCTATCTCTGTAGCCTTTCTTACCTTATCCACAAGTTCGTGTTCTGCGCTACCCTTGGTAGAAAAGGAAAGCATGGCTACTCTAGGTTCTTTACCCACCAAGGTTTGGAAGGTTTTTGCAGAAGAAATAGCAATATCTGCAAGTTCTTCAGCTGTAGGGTTAGGCATAACTGCACAATCTGCAAAATTTATTATTCCCTCTTCCCCATACTCTTTTGTAGGCAAAATCATAAACATACTACTTGACACTATGCTTACACCAGGTGCTGTCTTTATGGTCTGGAGGGCAGGTCTTAAGACATCTCCCGTTGCATTTATTGCACCTGCAACTTCTCCGTCTGCATCATCTGCATAAACCATAAGTGCACCGAAATAAAGGGGGTCTTTCATAAGTTCAAAGGCCTTTTCTTCTGTCATTCCCTTATGTTTGCGGAGCTCATAGTAGGTTTTTGCGTATTTTTCCCTTAAAGGAGAGGTCTCGGGGTCTATTATCTCGGCACCAGAGATAGATACACCATACTCTTTTGCAAGGGTTTCTATTTTTTCTTTTTTACCTAATAAAATCGGATAGGCTATACCTTCTTTTAAAATAATGGCGGTTGCTTTAATGGTTCTCTCCTCTTCACCTTCAGGAAGTACAATCTTTTTGGGGGAAAGTGCAGCTTTCCGTCTAATTTCCTTTGCAAGGTCCATATTCATCACCT
>CAYWXH010000025.1:0-21904 GCA_964462295.1 uncultured Atribacterota bacterium | reverse complement strand
CCCTGTAGGGGATGGTGCAAATCTTACTCTTACCTTTTTATCCATTTATACCTCCACGACTATTTTGCTATTTTTATAACCTGAATAATAAGTTTTTTTACCCCTTCTTTTTTCATTCCTAATATATACGCGCTTCCCTCAGATAAGTCAAGTATCCTCTTTTTAACATAAGGACCTTTATCATTTATTCTTATAATTACCTTTCTCTTATTTTTTGGATTAGTAACTACAAGAAGGGTGTTATAAGGATATTTTAGTGAAGCAGCGGTAAGTTCAAAACGATTATATATCTCTCCATATGCCGTTTTTCTTCCATGAAACCACCTTCCATACCACGATACCCATCCTGTTACTTTGTGTCCTAATTTATAATTTTTTGTATTTAAGACCCCTATCCGGATCCTATTTAACCACATAAGACCAAGGGCTAAAAGCTCAGTTTTATTGACATTTATATCTTCTCGTGTAATCTTTATAAGGGTTATGTCCTCATAGGATATGCTCTTTTTTTTTAAATTAAACCTAAAGTCGTAAATCTTTGGATCCGGTTGTTTTCTAAATATTTTATTAAATTTTTCTACAAGATCCATTGTCCTCTCTAGGGAGGTTTTGTATCCATCTCTGTCTCTAAACCTTAAGATAAGGGTGTTTCCTATATATACTTCATAATATTCTATTTTATTCTTTTTTATTCCTCTAAAGGTAGCATAACTACCATAGGAAATCGCAGTTATAAATAATATTGTAATCAGTATAGCAAAGAAAATTACTATTTTATCTGTGGTTATTTTCATTTACTACCTCTTTTATTTTTCCAAATATCATCTTTCCCGCAGATGTTTGAATGGAGCTTGTTACCTCCATCTTTACTTCATACCCTATGAATCTTTTTCCATTCTCTACGACTATCATAGTACCATCTTCTAGGTATCCTATGCCTTGTTCCCCTTCTTTTCCCTCTTTAAGTATTTTTACCATCAATTCTTCCCCGGGAAGTACGAGCGTTTTTACTGCATTTGTAAGTTCATTTATATTAAGCACCTCTACATTTTGGATCTGTGCGACTTTATTTAAATTATAATCATTTGTTACGATCTTTCCTCCAGTGGCCAATGCATATCTTACGAGTTTATCGTCTGCATCTCTTATATCCCTATAATCTATATCAGGGATAATTACATTAGATATGTTTTCTTTTTTAATTTTTTCGATCATTTCCAAACCTCTTTTACCCCTCTTTCTTTTTAGATCCTCTTGAGAATCTGCAAGTTTATGAATTTCATCTAATATAAATTTTGGGATTATTATATTTCCCTCTATGAAACCTGTTTTTAAAATATCTATAATCCTTCCATCAATTATAACAGAACTATCAAGTATTTTAGGAGGAGAGGAGTATTTCTTTTTCTTTTTAAAAGAGAATTTCAGTTTTTTATCCTTTTCTTCCCCCTTTTCTTTTAACTGGTATTTAAGATAAAGCTCTTCTCTTCTACTCAAAGCTACTTCTATCCCTACTATACCCATTATAGTAGTAAATAAGATAGGTAGATATTCTCCTATTTTTGGTATAAAGGAGAGGGGATAGGAAATTAGATTGCCTATTATAAGGCCTATTACAAGACCTGCTGTCCCAATAAGGATATCATAAAGATCTGATTCTGTGCCCCTTCTAATAAGTTTTGCCATAAGATGTAGGAAGATTCTTCCTAAAAGATAGCCTATCCCAGCACCCAAAAAGATCATAGTAATAGTTACATAGGATTCTGGATAATGCTGAGAAAGATGAAAACGATAATAGATAAAACCTGTAAGACCATACCCTGCAAGTCCACCAAAAAATGTAAATAATAGATAAAATATAAGTTGCAACATAATAGAATATTGATCCCCCTTTCATAAGATAATGATAGAAAATTGTTAATAAAATTACTATAATTTGTAGGTTTTTATGAGAAATTATAACATAGAAATTAAAAAAATGTCAAAGATTTTCTCCTATAAAGAAATTTTGTTTCTTCGGAATAAAGTATAATAGTTACCTTGCAATTAATTTTATGTCCGCATCTATATTTAAAAAATTTCTCTTTTTTATTAATATTGTATTGATTTCTTTTATTTAGTATGATAAACTAATACACATGAAAAGGAGATCTTCAAAGGTCCATGGACGAAAAAAGAATATAAAAGAGACAATCCTTATATTCCTTGGGATTCTTATTATACTTTTCTTGGTCTTTTCTGTTACGAGGGCTATAGTAAAAAGAGGAATAAAAAAGATTGCAGGAGGGGAAGAAACCCAGATAAAGCTTGTGGTAAAGACTCCAAAAGGGGCTATTACATATCCTAAAAAAACTCCTTCTCCTACACCTGTACATAAAATAGTCATAAAAAATACCCCACCCAAAAAATCTGTGCTTCCTACTCCTTTGCCCAAGAAGAAGGTAACACCTGCCTCTAAAAAAGAGAAGAAAGAGGGTGTAAGTACTCCAAAAAAAGGGAGTTTTTACATACAATTAGGTGCATTTAAATCTAAGGCAAATGCTGATAATTTAGCAAAGAGTGTAAAAAAGTTAGGTTACAAAGTAGCCGTTATAAAGGCAGGAAAATTATATAAGGTAAGGATACCCGGATTTTCTATTAGAAAAGATGCACTAAATGAGCTTGATAAGTTGAAAGATAAGGGTTTTGAGGGCTTTGTTGGGAAGCAATGAGGGTTTTATCTATAGATCCAGGTAGTAAGAAATGTGGAATTTCGGTTGTTGAAGAAGACCTCACGATAGGTGAATTAAAGATAGTTAAAATAGAAGATTTGATGGATGAGGTTATTGAGATATTAAAAAAATATGACGATATAGATATTGTACTGATAGGGGACAAAACTGCATCAAGTGATATAGAAGGTAGGATAAGAGAGCTCCCTTTTCATAAAAAGATAAAAATAGTAAAAATAGAAGAGGGGTATTCTACTCAAGAGGGAAGAGAAGAATTCATAAAGAGAAAAGGTTTTTGGAAATCCATTTTTAAGAGCAATTTTGATGAATGGGCATCTTATATATTAGCAAAGAGATTTTTTAAAAGTGGGGAAAATAGTGAAAAAAAAGAAAACAAACCTTAAAGATTCTATTGGTATAGATATTGGAGAAAATTCTATAAAAATTGTAAGACTTAAATCTACAGGACATGGTATAAATCTTCAAAATTATGGATTTTTTCCTACTCCTCAAGGGGCGATAGAGAGGGGAAGTATAGTAAATGCCCCTCTTTTAGAAGAGGCCTTATCTGAATGTTTACAAGATGCAAAAATAAGAAAGGGAAGAGGGGTATTAGGTATCTCTGGAAAAGATGTAGTGGTAAGAATTGCGGAGTTTCCAATAATGACACAGGCTGAGTTAAAAGAAGCAGTAGGGTGGGATCTTACCCAATACATATCTTATTCTCTAGATGAGGCGGTATATGATTATTATGTACTTGGCACAAAAGATGAAAATACAGGAGAGAGATTAAAACTTTTAGTTGCAGCGGCCCCATTAGAACTTGTTAATAGTTATATAAGGATCCTTTCTTCTCTGGGAATAACCCTTATTGCCATAGATATCAAACCAAGTGCTCTTATAAGGTTATTTTCCCATGAAGATATTCAATCAAAAGGGGTCTATGTGGTTATGGATGTGGGGTCAGCTACTACATCCATAGTTATATTAAAAGATGGTGATTTTGCCTTTTCAAGGGATGTGCTTTTGGGGGGAAGGGATTTTACATCTGCTATATCACGAGATTTTAGTATATCCTTAGAGGAGGCAGAACATTTAAAAAAGGGTATAGATTCCCATCCTGAAAAAGAGAAATTATATTCATCTATCACTTCTGTGATGGATGAATTTGTATTAGAAGTTACTAGATCTTTAAACTACTTTAGAGAAAATATAGAAAATGTTCAGGTCTTTAATAAGCTTCTTTTGACAGGAGGAGGGTCCAAACTATCCGGGTTTTCCAACTATCTTGAGTCAGGTATTGGTATAAAGGTTGAAGAGTTGGATCCTTTAAGTGATATTCAATATGGTACTGAAATAGAAGGTATAAGAGAATTAAAAGATTTTTTTGGTGTAGCCATAGGTCTTGCGAAGAGGGGGTTTGAAGGGGATTGATTAAATTAAATCTATTACCTGAAACTTATAAAAATAGGTATAAAATAAGGGCAAAGAGATTAGGTTTTATTTTGGTTATGTTGCTTGTTCTTGCAGCTGCTTTTACATGGGGTTTTTATTCTTATCTAGAACTTAGACAAAAAGAGGTAGAATATAAAAATCTTATGAATGAATACAATATTGTAGCTAAAAAGGCAAAAGATGCCGAAAAAATAAAAAAGGAAGTAGATAACTATAAACAAGAGATACTTTTCTTTATAAAACTTGTAGAAAATCAACCCCTTATATCTAGGGTACTAAATGATTTGGGTACCTATATACCAGATGATGTATGGCTTATAGATTTTAGTTATGCTAAAAATAAGGGGTTTTTAATAAAAGGTTATGCCTTGTCAGGTTTATCTCCTGCAAAATTTGTGGACAATCTTTCTCGTTCCAACTATTTCAGAGAGATAAAGCTTGAAGATACACAAAAAGATGGAGATGTATACAACTTTTCTGTAACAGGAAAATTTTCCTTTGAATAGGGGGAGGACATAGTTTGGGTAAGAAATCAAAGACATGGCTTCTTGTATTAATTATCTTTGTTATTATATTAGGTTTTTATTTCCTAGTATATAGAAATATAGTTTTAAGGACAGAGTATTATAATGGAAAAATAAAGGCACTTAGAACTCAGGTTCAGATAAAAACGCGGATTGCAAGGAAGCTAAATGAATACAGAGCTGAGTTGGGAGAAATTAAAGAGGCCTTTTCTAAGTTTTCCGCATATCTCTCAAAACCTAGTGAGATCTCTGATTATCTAGTAGAGATAGGCAATATACTTACAAATTATCATATAACACCTTTAGTTTTTCGACCAGGGGAGGAGAAATTTGAAAATGGAAAGGTGTACGGTATCTTTCCTATTGATCTAGAGATAAAATGTGATTATTTTACCCTTATAAAGGTGTTAGACAGATTTGAAAATGGAAATAAATTGGTATATGTAGAAGAGATCTCCTTAGAATCATCAGATAAAAATAGTGTAGATGCCAAGATGCGTTTGTCCCTTTTACTTCAGAAGGAGGGTGTGAAATTTTAAAATGGCAGATAAGAAATTAGATATATCATTTAATTGGCAAAGGGATGGGAAAAAGTTAATTCTTCTTATAGTTTTACTTCTTATACTTGTTTTTGTATGGATAAGGGTATTTGGGGGAATACAATTAGGTACAGGAAGGAGAAGTGGCTCTACTTTTGTACCTAAGAAGAAAACTCCAAAACCTATAGAAATTACAAAAGAGGTAAAAGAGGTAAACATAGAAGAACTTTTGAATAAATCTCTTTTTAGTTACCGAAATCCGTTGACACTTTCTGCAAAGAGAAATCCTTTTTCTCCACCATTTTCTGTTGTATCTGCAAAAGAGCCGGAGAATGTAGTGAAGGAGCCAGAGATTACACTACCTGAGGATATAGAACTTACAGGCATTGTAAAATCTGGAAAAGAAACCTATGCCATAATTCAGGGGCTTGAAATAAGCGAAGTTGTTCAAGAAGGTGAGGAACTTTTAGATGGTTTTATTGTAGACAAGATAGACCCTAATAATAAAAGAGTAATTTTAAAAAAAGGTGGAAAAAGATTTATATTAGAATTGAGAGGTGAATAATATGAAGGGAAGGGGTATAATAGTATTTATATTGATTCTTTTATTCATGTCAACTAGTGTATTGGCTTTTGCAAATTACCCTGTCACTGCTCTTTGGTGTAAGAGGGTGGGGGATGAGATAAGAATCTCAGTAAAGGTAGGTGGTCCAGTAATTATCAATCATTTTACACTGGATGACCCTCCGCGGATAGTTGTGGACCTTAAAGGCGCAGAGAACAAGATAAAGAATCTCCCTCTAAAGCGGTTAAACTTTACTTCCATGGGGATTCTTAAATCCATAAGAACAGGACAAGTAAACGAAAATACGGTAAGAATTGTGGCAGATCTTTCTAAATTAGTAACCTACACAGTGGAAAAGAGCCCAGGGTTTGTCATTATAAAATTACCTTATATAGAAGAAAAAAAGGTCCCAACTCCTTTGCCTGTAAAAACCCCAAAGGTATATATAGGCAAAGAAACCCCAACACCTCTTCCAAGATTAACACCTAAAGTAGTTAAAACCCCTTCCCCTGTTCCAACCCCCATTCCAACTATCTATGACCAGTTTAAAAATATACCACCCGTAACTTTAGAATTTTATAGAACAGATATACATGAGATATTAAGAACTCTTGCAAGGATTGCAAAAATGAATATTGTTATAGACGAATCTGTAGAGGGTACAATCTCCCTCTATTTGAAGAGGGTAAAGTTTTCCGAGGCACTAAAACTTGTTGCAGAACTTGGTAATTTAGAGTTTGCAAAAGAGGGAAACATCCTTATAGTTGCAAAAAAAGGTATGCTTTCAGAGGCATTTTCTAAGGTTAGAATTAAAAGTGTTCCTCTTAAATACCTAAAACCAGATGAGGCTAAGGCGACCCTTGAAGCGGTTCTTCCAAAGGATACAAAGGTTACTATAATTCCTGACAAAAATGCCCGTGCTTTGATTTTGAGGGGACCTGAAGGAGAAATACAAAAGATTACCAATCTTATAAAAAGTTTAGATTCAAAGGTGCGGACTAAAACATTTAAATTAGAAAATGCCATTACAAAAGAGGAGGCTCAAGCTGTAGTAAAGATGCTTTCTATAGTCATACCACCTGAGAATATTCAGCTTGATGAGAGGCAAAATGTTATAATTGTTAAAGGTTCAGAAGAAGAACTGAAAAATGCAGAAAGCCTTATAGCGAACCTTGATAAAAAGTTACCTCAAGTTATGATAGAGGTAAAGGTGGTGGCTGTATCCACAGATGCTACAAAGGATTTAGGGATAGAATGGGAACAGATATTTGCAGGAGGAATTAAATTTGGAGAGATAAGCCTTGGAGGTACATTAGAAAGGCTTACAAAGCTTAATTTTACGCTGCGTTCTATGGTGCAGAAAAAAGAGGCAGAGGTACTTGCAAATCCAAAAATTATGACCCTTGACGGGTATGAAGCTACTATAAACCTTGCAGATGAAGTCCCGGTAGGAGAATCTGTCTCTGTAGATCAGGCAACAGGTATAAGGACAGTTTCTCCTACATTTAAAAAGGTAGGTGTCATATTAAGGGTTATTCCTCGAGTAGACAAAAATAAAAATTCTTTGCTTTTAGAGCTACACCCTGAAATAAGTACCATAAATGATTGGTTAGATACAGAAGGACTTATCGTAAAGAAGATCCCGGTTATAGGTACAAGAAAAATAGACACATTCGTAAGACTTAAAAATAATGAACCTTTGGTTATAGGTGGTCTAATAAAATCAGAAGATGTAAAAGAATTGAGAAAGATACCAATTTTAGGGGATTTACCTCTTCTTGGCGGACTCTTCCGTTTTGTTAAAAAAACCCATACAGAATCTGAGGTAATAATTATAATAGTACCACATATTATTTCTTATTAGAGGTGAGGGATGAGTATAAAAAAGATATGGAAAGTATTAGTTTTCCTTTTAATTATTATTTTTTATCTTGGGGGTTGTGGTATAGTTTATTATAATCCTCTTACAGGTGGCGGAGATCAATATGATATAAATACTATAAAGGCAGTGATTGAATGGTTAAAATACTATATAGAAGGGGAAAGTTTATTAGGGGTAGAATCCCTTATTTATCCCTATAGTCCACATTATAATACTATAAAATTAAGATATGAAATCCTTTTTTCTTCATGTGATAATATAAAATGGGATTATGATATCACAGATATATCACTTAAGCAAGGAGGAGAAGCGGTTATTATAGGAGAAGACTTTTACAAAAGTAGTTGTGGAGATGTAAGGGGAGAATTTTATATAATTATGAAACAGTCAGATAGTGGTACATGGTATATCTATGATATACAAGATCTATTACCTACTGAATAGGTGGAGGGTGAGTTATGAAATATAAACTACTAATACTTGTTTTAGTTTCCTTGATATTTATAGGGGGGTGTGCATGGTTTAGTGAAGGTGTCTTTAATGTTTTTGATCCAAAGGCACAGATAAGAGTTACAGGTTTTGATGTAGCTCCTCCTGCTGGAGAGGAAATCGCACCTACCCTTACTATAAATCTTATGTGTCTTAATCAGGTGGGTGCAAGGTTTGGTACATTTTACTATGAGTATTCTAAAAAGATTGGGGGTATATCCAAAGAGGTTATTCCAGAACTTTCAACAACATATGGGATCAATATTCTCCTTCCACCTGGTGGTGAGGAAGGGGGATCTACAATAAGCATAGATAAAGTCCCACTTTATTTTCAAAAACATGTGGACTATATGAATAACCATCCTGATATTTCCGAACTTTTACTCACCCTTTGGCTAAAAGGAACAGATGAAGCAGATCATAAGATTGAAGTAAATATATTGAAAGATTACCCAATAGCTGTTTCTCCACCTAAAGTAGAGGCTATAAATATTTCAGCAAATCCATCTGTATTATCACCAGGTGAAGAATCTACTATAACTGTACAGGCATTTTCTAAAAACGGAAAACCTGTAAATGGTGCAATTATTACACTTACAGCAGCAGGAGGGACACTTAGTGCAACATCACTCATAACAGATGCAACAGGTACTGCAAGTGCTACATTTACAGCAGGAAATACCCCAGGAGAAGCTACTATAACGGCCACATGTGATGAAGCTACAGCCTCTGCAACTATAGTAATAAAGGCACCTCAACCAGGGGCTATTACTGTGTCAGCAAGTCCATCAACTGTAACGGTAGGTGCTCCTTCTATTATAACAGTGGTTGTAACAGATGCACAGGGTAATCCTGTGGAGGGTGCATCTGTCACCCTCGCGGCATCAGGAGGTACCCTTGCAAGTGCAACCCTTACTACAGATGCAACAGGTGCTGCATCTACTACACTTGATACTACTGGGGTAGCAGCTGGTACAACTATTACCATAACAGCTGTAGCTGGTGGAGTTACAGGGGTTACTACACTTAATGTACAATGATCTTGGATAGAAGATGGGGCATATAAAGATTATAAAAAGAGGAGGATGGATAGTATTTATCCTCCTCTTTTTCTTCTTTCTAAATGGTTGTTATATAGGCACTACTACCCTCTCTGGTATCCTTTTGGATAAAGAGACTTCAAACCCTATATCTGGTGCCGAACTTTTACTTACTCAGAGGGTTACATATTCTCATGAAGATGGGCATTTTTTCTTTTCCTCTATTCCATATGGCCCCCAAGTTTTACATATAAGTGTACCATTTTATAAAGATATAGATTATCCTTTAGATATTGATAAACCCTATTATGAGCTTTCCGCTCCTATCTATCTTTCCCCCTTTGACTGGGAAGAAGATAGTGGAACATACAAATACAATGAAGATGATAGATTTAGCATATATGCTTCTTTAAAGGGTGTCAATTTTTCAGAAGAAGAGCTCCTCCCATGGGGGGATGACCTTATAGAGAAGATGAAAGAGATAACAGGTGAGAATAGTATAGTACCTTTTTCTATATATACAGCATGGCCAGAGGATGAGGTATCTATGGAGAGTATAAAGGCTTTTACTATATACTCCAAAGGAGAGATTCATATATTAGATGAGGTTTTAGGTATGGAAGAAGACCTAAAAAGAGAGATATTTGCACATGAATTTACACACCTTTTTCTTTATAGATATGCACATATCACAGAACCCTTTATTCAAGAAGGATTGGCTTTTTATTTCCCCTCTTTTATATTAGGATATGGCACCAAGTATGATTATATATTTTACAAAAGACATCTTATTTACTATCTTACCCCTTCTTATATTCCTTCATGGAAAGAGGCAGGTACTATTTATTCTCATCCAAAGAATGATAAGATCTTTTGGTTTTCAGTTTATGAACTTCGTTCTATATTTTATTTTTTGGCAGATAAATATGGGAAGGAGAAGGTAGTTACCTTTTTTAAAAAGCTTAAATGGTATAATAATAATTTTGATAGTCTCTTTCTTGATGTATTTGGAAAAAATATGAATGATTTAGAAAAAGAGTGGGTAGAATACTTCTCCCTTACCCATCCAGGAGAAAGGATGTATGAGAAGGTATCACCTACTTACATATATTAGAAGGAGTGAAAAAGATGAAAAATACGGAATATGTACTAAAGAGAATAAATAGATTACGTAAAAAATTTTTAGACAAAGGAATAGATGCCCTATTTGTAAGTGCCCCTGTAAATGTCTCTTATCTTTCCGGCTTCAGTGGAGATGATTCTTACCTTTTTATTACTTATAATGATGTATACTTTATTACAGACCCAAGATATGAGGAACAAATACAGGAGGAGATTCCGGAGAGCTTTAACAAGATAATCTTTTTTAAAGAAAGGGAGAAAAGGCTTATAGAGTTTTTAGGCGATCAAGATATAAAGATATTGGGAATAGAGGATAGAAGGATTACATACCATATGTATGAAAGATTAAAGGGAGAACTTAGAAAGAAGAAAATAGTCCCAACAGGAGAGATAGTAGAAGAGCTTCGATTGGTAAAAGATGAGTATGAGATATCCCTTATAAAGAGTGCAATAGATGTTTCTCTCCGGGCAATGGATGAGACAATAAGAGAAATTACCCCTGGAATAAGTGAAAAAGAGGTATCTGCAAAATTTGCATATCTTTTGCGTATCTATGGTGCAGAGAAAGAATCCTTTGACACTATAGTTGCCTCAGGTCCACGAGGGGCCCTTCCTCATGGAGTTGCATCTTCTCGTATAATTGGTAGAGAGGATATGATCGTATTAGATTTTGGTGTAAAAAAGAGGGGTTATGATTCTGATACTACAAGGACAATAAAGATTGGTAGGCCTACATCGATAGAAAAAGAGGTCTATGAGATAGTGAAAGAGGCAAAAGATAGGGCCATATTATCTGTTAAACCAGGTATTAGTACAAAAGAACTTGACAAAGTTGCCAGAGATTATATAATGTCTAAAGGGTATGGTAGATACTTTGGCCATGGTCTTGGACATGGTGTGGGTATGGAGATACATGAGGCACCTTATATATCCTCTACCTATGATGTGAGACTTTGCCCTGGTATGGTTATTACTATAGAACCTGGAATATACCTCCCCGGGAAGTTTGGTGTAAGAATAGAGGATATGGTACTTGTTACAGATAGGGGAGGAGAGGTGCTTACAAAAAAGATGAAAACTGATTTAAATTATATTTCATAGAAATATATAGGAGGAGCAAAATGAATATTGATGCCATTTGGAAGGTAGATCCTGAAGTTGCAGAACTCATGGATAAGGAAAAGGAAAGACAAGAGAGAAATTTGGAACTTATTGCATCTGAAAACTTTGTCTCTCCGGCTATTCTTGAGGCACAAGGCTCAGTACTTACAAATAAATATGCAGAAGGATACCCTGGTAGAAAGTACTATGGGGGATGTGAATATATAGAAAAAATAGAGACGATCGCTATAGAAAGGGCAAAAAAGCTCTTTGGAGCAGAGCATGTAAATGTGCAGCCACACTCTGGTTCTCAGGCAAATATGGCGGTTTATTTTTCTGTGCTTGAACCAGGGGATACTATTTTGGCTATGAATCTTGCACATGGTGGGCACCTTTCTCATGGTAGTCCTGTAAATTTTTCAGGAAAGTTTTATAAGGTAATTCCTTATGGTGTATCTAAAGACACAGGTAGAATAGATTATGAAAGTGTAAGAAAACTCGCTATAGAACACAGACCCAAACTCATTGTTACAGGTGCAAGTGCATATCCAAGAGAGATAGATTTTGAGGCATTTTCATCTATTGCAAAAGAGGTAGGTGCTTATCTTATGGCAGATATCGCACATATTGCAGGCCTTGTCGTGGCAGGTGAGCATATGAGTCCTGTGCCTTATGCGGAGTTTGTGACAACAACTACACATAAGACATTAAGAGGGCCAAGGGGTGCAATAGTTATAACACGAAAAGAGTATCAGAAGCTTATAGATAAAACAGTCTTTCCAGGGATACAAGGGGGTCCCCTTATGCATGTAATAGCTGCAAAGGCTGTAGCCTTTAAAGAGGCAGAGACAGAGGAGTTTAGAGAATATCAGAGACAGGTTGTAAAAAATGCCAAAACCCTTGCTGAGGCACTTAAAAAACATGGATTTGATCTGGTTTCAGGGGGTACAGATAACCACCTTCTTCTTCTTGATTTAAGAAGTAAGGGTATAACTGGGAAAGAGGCAGAGGCCTATCTTGAAAGTGTACACATTACTGTAAATAAAAATGCAATACCTTTTGATCCTCAAAAACCTATGATTACAAGTGGTGTAAGGATTGGAACACCAGCAGTAACTACACGGGGTATGAAAGAGGCGGAAATGGAAAAAATTGCAGAGTGTATTGATCTTACACTTAGTAATCCTGGTGATAGTACTGTATATAATAAAGTAAGGTCTATGGTAGAAGAACTTACAGATAGATTTCCACTCTATAAGTAAAGGAGGATGAGAGAATGGATACGATTTCAACCAATGATTTTAGAAGCGGAATAAGTATAATCCTTGATGGAGAAGTCTATACAATAGTTGAATCTCAGCATGTGAAACCGGGAAAAGGTGGCGCATTTGTAAGAACAAAATTGAAAAATTTAAAAACAGGATATGTACTTGACAAGACCTTTAAGGCAGAAGAAAAGGTGGAGCGAGCATATGTAGAGAAGAAAAAGATGCAATACCTTTATAATGATGGGGAATATTATCACTTTATGGATTTAGAAAATTATGAACAGTATAGCTTACCTAAGGAGGCTATCGAGGATATAGTGAAATTTTTAAAGGAAAATACAGAAGTATTAGGTACTATATATGAAGGGACACCCATCACAGTGGAGCTTCCTAATTTTATCGAATTAAAGGTTGTAGAGACAGAGCCTGGATTTAAAGGAGATACTGCATCTGGAGGAGGAAAACCTGCGACCCTTGAGACAGGGGCTGTAATTCAGGTGCCTTTCTTTGTTAATGTGGGAGATGTGGTAAAGATTGATACTCGAACAGGAGAATATGTAGAAAGGGTATAATATGGGAGATGTAGAGGGAAAGATTAATATCTTTCCTGAGGTTTTAGAAGAGATAATAGCACATAATATAAGCTTACATGAGGAAATAAAGATTTATTCGAAGAAAGGTATAAAGTATGAAATTAAAAGAGGAAAAATAACTGTCAATATAATGGTTAAGGTAAAGTTTGGGGTAAAAATTCCGGATCTTATCTGGGAGGTTCAAAAAACTATAAAGGAAGAGATAGAAAGATTGACTAACTTTACAGTAAAAGAGATAAACATTCATATTCAAGAATTTGAATTCCCGGAGAATGTTGCATGAAATTTAAGAGAAGGTTAGGTAGAGAGGCAGTTTTACTTGCACTTTATCAGATAGATATTAGTGATATACCACCCAATGAGGCTATTTCTTCTGCTGTCTCTAATCTTAACATAGATGATAGGGAAATAAGAGAATTTGCCCATAATCTTCTTATCGGTGTGGTTGAAAATATAGATAGTATAGATGATAATATACGTTCCCTTTCTAGAAAGTGGGGGTTATCAAGGATGTCGTACATAGATAGAAATATATTACGCATAGCTGTTTATGAGATTTTATATAATGAAGATATGCCTTATAAAGTGGCAATAAATGAGGCTATAGAACTTGCCAAAATATACGGGGATGAAAAATCTCCTAAATTTATAAATGGGGTATTGGCAAGTGTAGTTAAGGAGAATGGGATTGTTGACCAATAAAGTTTATACTGTTTCCCAGGTCAATGGATATATAAGATATCTCCTTGAGACAGATGAGTATCTGTCCAATATTCGTATAATAGGAGAGGTATCCAATCTTTACCCATCACATTTTAAGAATAAACATATATATTTTACTTTAAAAGATGAATCTTCAAAGATAAGATGCATAATCTTTTCTAATTTTTTAAATTTTTTAGATGTTTTACCCCAAAACGGTATGAAGGTTGTTGTGGAGGGAAGAATAGGGGTATATGAAAAGACAGGGGAGTACTCTATATATGTATCTCAAGTGTATCCTCAAGGAAAGGGTGAGCTAAATAAGGCATTTGAAATATTAAAGGAAAAACTGGAAAAAGAGGGTTTATTTGCAAAAGAGAGAAAGAGAAAACTCCCCTCATTTCCAAAAAAGGTAGGTATTATTACCTCTATAGATGGGGCAGCAATTAAAGATATAATTAAAAACTCTTTCAAGAGGTTTCCCAATATAAGTTTTGTGATTTTTCCTGTTCATGTCCAAGGTGGAAAGGCAGCCCTTGAGATTGTGAGGGCCTTTGAGGTAATAAAAGAAGGAGGCTTTGACCTTGATTTTATCGTACTTGCTCGTGGAGGTGGCTCTTTGGAAGAACTGTGGCCATTTAATGAAGAGATCGTAGCAAGGGCTATATATTCTTCTCCTTTACCTGTAGTTTCTGCTGTGGGACATGAGAGAGATATTACCATATCTGACCTTGTTTCTGATGTTAGGGTCTCTACTCCTTCAATGGTTGCAGAGACAACTATTCCAGAGAAAAGGGAACTTATCTCCAAAATTGAATTAATGATGAAAGTAATGAAAAAGGTAATGGAAAACAGAGTTTCTAAACATGTAGAATTTATAAATCATTTTTTGAAAATACCACTATTTAGAAATCCAAAAGAGGAAATGGTGCAAAAGAGGAAACTTGATGTATTAGCACTTTTAGAAACAGTAAAAAGATATGAAAGAAACATATATGAGAAGAAGAAAGAGAAGTTAGAGGAGATTATAAAAAGGGTTTCCGCATTAAACCCACTGAATGTTCTCGGAAGGGGATATACTATTACCTATAGATACCCAGGAAAAATTCCCCTAAAATCAGTAAAAGAACTAGAAAATGGTGATAGGATAAGAACGATATTTAGAGATGGCAATATTGTTTCTAAAATAGAGATAGTAAAGGAGTAAAATATGGAAGATATTTCCTTTGAAGAGGCATTTAGAAGATTAGAAGAGATTGTAGATAGGCTTGAGATGGGAGAGCTTTCACTTGAGGATTCGCTCAAACTATATGAAGAGGGGATAAAATATTCTCGTATATGTCTTAAAATTTTAAATGATGCAGAAAAAAGAATAGAGGTTGTAAATATCTCAGAGGATGGGGATTTTTCAGTATCAGAAATAGATGTAGAGAAGTTTTTAGAAAATGAATAGGTTTAGAGAGTATTTAAAGACAAAAAAAGAGTTAATAGATAAGTATCTGGATAGTTTTTTGCCAAAAGAAGATGATAAGCCCACTATCCTCCATAAGGCGATGAGATATGCTGTTTTTTCAGGAGGGAAAAGGATAAGACCGATACTTACACTTTTTGGAGAAGAGATGTATACGGGAGGATATACAAAGGCAATTCCTGCAGCTTGTGGAATTGAACTTATTCATACATTTTCCCTTATACATGATGATCTGCCCGCACTTGATAATGATGATTTTCGTAGAGGGAGGCCTACATGTCATAAGGCCTTCTCAGAAGATGTAGCTATCCTATGTGGAGATGCCTTATTTGCCGAGGGAATGAGACTTATATCATATGAAGGGGTAAATTGGTCTGTTTCCCCAGATAGTATAGTTAAAATTACAGGTATTATTACACGTACTTTGGGAAGTAGGGGTCTTGTGGGTGGAGAAATAATGGATTTACTATCTGAAGGGAAAGACATAAGCTATGAAGACTTGCTTTTTATTCATACCCATAAGACAGCTGATCTTATAAGAGCCTCTCTTGAGATAGGGGCTATAATCGGAGGAATGGGGGGAGAAGCGTTAGATTCTTTATCGAAGTTTGGTGAAGAGATAGGTATTGCATTTCAGATAAAGGATGATATATTGGATATAGAAGGTGATGAAAAACTTATGGGTAAACCTGTAGGTAGTGATGAGAAGAATAAAAAAGCTACATATCCATTACTTTTTGGTATGGATAAGGCAAAAAAAGAGCTACATGATAGGATAGATAAGGCACTTAACTATATTGAGGGATTTGGGGATCGAGCTTGGTTTTTAAAAGAACTTGCAATTTTTATAAGAGATAGGAGCTACTAATTATGTTCATAAGACGGGATGGAAGGGGAAAACAAGAACTTAGAAAGATAAAAGTGATAAGAAATTACAACAAATTTGCAGAAGGTTCAGTCCTTTTTCAGTTAGGGGACACTATTGTACTTGCTACAGCATCTATTGAGAACAAGGTACCACCCTTTCTAAAAGGAAGTGGTACAGGTTGGATTACAGCGGAATATTCCATGGTGCCTCGTGCTACTAAAACACGAAATATGAGAGATGCTGTAAAGGGATTTGTCTCAGGAAGAAGCCAAGAAATCCAAAGAATTATTGGAAGGTCTCTGAGAACTATAGTTGATTTAAGGGCATTAGGAGAAAGAACTATCTGGATAGACTGTGATATTCTTCAGGCAGATGGAGGAACAAGAACCGCCTCTGTGAATGCAGGTTTTTTGGCTTTGGTAGATGCATCATATAAATATTATAAAAAGAAGTGGTTTAAAAGATTTCCTATAAAGGACTATCTTGCTGCTATAAGTGTAGGTATTGTACAAGGAGAGAGACTCTTAGACCTATCTGCAGAGGAAGATAACATGGCAGAGGTGGATATGAATATCTCTCTTACAGGGGCAGGTAAAATAGCAGATATTCAGGCAACTGCAGAAGGGGAGCCATTTAGTGAAGATGAGTTTAGAGAACTTTTTAAGATTGCAGAAAAGGGTATAGGACTCATTATAAAAAAAGAGAGGGACCTTGTAAGCCAAATTTTTAAAGAGGTAGGATTAAACTTATGAAAGAAGTAGTGATAGCTACTAGAAATTTGCATAAGCTTGAAGAGATAAAAGAGATATTAGCTAATATTCCTTTCCATATAGTTCCCCTTCCTGATGTATGTCCAGAGGTAGTAGAAGATGGAAAAACATTTGAGGAAAATGCAATAAAAAAGGCAAAATCAGCATTGGCCTGTACAGGAGAGCTTTCTTTGGCTGATGATTCTGGATTGGTAGTTGACTACCTTAATGGGGCACCTGGCATATATTCCTCTCGTTTTGCCCCTTCTGACAAGGAGAGAATTGAAAAGCTTTTAAAACTATTAGAGGGGGTAGAATGGGAGCAAAGGAGCGCTAAATTTGTCTGTGTAGTAGCAATTTCCTATCCAAATGGAGATGTAGAGGTCGTAAGAGGAGAGGTAGAGGGTTATATAGATTTTACCCCTAAAGGAGAAGGTGGTTTTGGTTTTGATCCTGTTTTTTATGTACCTGAATATGAAAAAACATTTGCAGAACTTTCTAGTATAAAAAATAGGATAAGCCATAGAGCAAGGGCTTTTATGAAGGTTGGAGAAATTCTTAGGAATTATTCTCAAAATTTGAATTTGGTTTCTTGACAAAATAACACTTCTATGGTAGGATATATCTTGCACAAAGAAGAACGGGGCGTAGCGCAGTTTGGTTAGCGCACCTGCCTTGGGAGCAGGGGGTCGGAGGTTCGAGTCCTCTCGCCCCGACCATGCGGGAATAGCTCAGTTGGTAGAGCATCGGCCTTCCAAGCCGAGTGTCGCGGGTTCGAATCCCGTTTCCCGCTTTTTTGTACGCGCCTGTAGCTCAATAGGATAGAGCAACGGACTTCTAATCCGTAGGTTGGGGGTTCGATTCCTCCCGGGCGCGTGTAGGAGAGGTTTGTGGTGAGTGTAGCTCAATTGGTTAGAGCACTGGACTGTGGCTCCAGGGGTTGTGGGTTCAAGTCCCACCATTCACCCTAAATCAAATATTGAGGGCCGTTAGCTCAGCTGGTAGAGCACCGGACTTTTAATCCGGGTGTCACAGGTTCGAATCCTGTACGGCTCATAAAGAATAGCTATAGGAAAACCCTATAGCTATTCTTTTTAGAAACAGAGCGAGGGTGGCGGAACTGGTAGACGCGCTGGACTTAGGATCCAGTGGGGAGACCCATGCGGGTTCGACTCCCGCCTCTCGCATACGGAGGGATAGGAGCCCTGGATTTTGCCAGGGCTTTTATATTATGACAATAAAGTAAATCAGGAGGTTTTAAGATGGGACTTATTTCCGAAAAAGATAAAGATTTTTTGAGGAAAAAATTTGAACAGGAATTGATAGAGGATGTGAAGTTTGTATTTTTTACTCAGCGTGAAGGGGCTATAATTATGCCATCTGGTGAGTGTCCATATTGTAAGACTACACATGAGCTCTTAGATGAGTTGGTAACACTTTCTCCAAAGTTGAGCTTAGAGGTACACGATTTCTTAGAAGAGGAGTCTTTAGCCAAAGAGTTGGGAATCGATAAAATTCCAGCACTTATTATACAAAGACCAGATAAAGATTATGGTATAAGATTCTTTGGGATACCATCTGGATATGAATTTTCTTCCGTTCTTGAAGATATTATTGATGTATCAAGAGGTGAAACTTCTCTGAGCCAGGCCACAAAGGATAAGCTTACTCAGATTGATAAAAATATCCATATTCAGGTATTTGTTACCCCAACTTGCCCATATTGTCCAAAGGCCGTGAGAATGGCTCATATGATGGCAATAGAATCAGATTATGTGAGAGGTGATATGGTGGAAGCTATAGAATTTCCGCATCTTTCTGAGAGATATGGGGTAGAGGGTGTGCCAAAGATTGTAATAAATGATAGTGTAGAATTTGTAGGTGCATATCCTGAAGAACCTTATTTAGAGTATGTCCTTCAGGCGGTAAAGGCATAGAGTATATTATTTATGGATATCCCTTATCCTTCATATAGAGTCCTTTTGGAAAAGGGGCTCTTTGAAGAAAGGATTGAGAATGCAAGGAGGTTCTTTTCTCCTTGCATTCTTTGCCCAAGAAGGTGTAGGGCGAAAAGATCAGAAGGCGAAAGGGGTATCTGTAGAGCAGCAGATGATATATATGTTGCAAGTCATAATCTTCACTTTGGAGAAGAGCCCCCTATAAGTGGCTACCGAGGTTCAGGAACTATCTTCTTTACATGGTGCAATCTACGCTGTGTTTATTGTCAGAACTACCCTATAAGCCAATTAGGTATAGGTAAAAAAGTTAGTATAGAAGAACTTGCAAGATATATGTTAGACCTTCAAAAACGAGGTGCCCACAATATAAATTTAGTAACCCCTACACACTATATATTCCAGATCATAAGTGCTATTTATATTGCTGCAAAAAATGGATTGACTATCCCTATAGTATGGAATACGAGCGGATATGAGGTAAAAGATGGGCTCACTTTACTTTCTGGTATTGTTGATATCTACCTTACAGATATAAGATATTTTGATAATAGTTATGCCGTTAAATATTCTTTGGCCCCTAATTATAAAGAATATGTAATAGATGCAGCTAAATTCATGTATAAACAGGTAGGGGACCTTATCTTAGATGATGAAGGAATAGCAAAAAGAGGCCTTATCATAAGGCATCTTATACTACCCAACAATATAAGTTCTACGAAGGAAGTACTTGAATTTATATATAATGAGATATCCCCTTATACCTATATAAGTCTTATGAGTCAATATTTTCCTGCCTATAAGGCTTTAGAGTTTCCCAAGATAGACCGAAAGATTACTAAAGAGGAGTTTGAAGAGGCTGTCTCTTATCTTAAAGAGATTGGACTTGAGAATGGTTGGATTCAAGAGTGGGAGGGATAATGTGAAAAGAAAAAATATTCTTGTGCCTTCAAAGGGTGAATATGTCAAAGGAAAAAGACCCCATGTAGATTGCATTTTATGTGCACTTATCACCCATGATGAAAGAGTTACAGACACTCTCTTGTGGGAGGGAGAAAAGTTTGCAATAGCATTAAATCTTTACCCTTACAATCCTGGCCATATAATGATTTTCCCAAAGAGACATGTTACATCTCTTGAGGAGCTTACAAGAGATGAGGCACTTAGATTTTTTGAACTAACTATCGAGGTAAAGAAAATTTTAGATAAGGAATATGGCCCTTGCGGTTTTAATGTAGGGTTTAATTTGGGACCATGTAGTGGTGCAAGTATTCCTCATATACACCTTCATATAGTACCTCGCTATAAAAATGAACTAAGTTTTATGGATGTACTTGGTGGTGCGAAGGTGATAGTGGAAGACCCTCTTACAACACGGGATAAACTACGGAAGGAGTTTGCAAAGATAATATGAAGATAATACCTTCTGTAGTATGCTATATAGAAGGTAGGGAAGGTTTTTTATTTTTAAAGAGGAATCATTCTCCAGATTTGGGTAAGTTTGTGCCACCAGGTGGAAAGATAGAAAAAGGAGAAGACCCTGTATCTTGCGTAAGAAGAGAGATAAGAGAAGAAACAGGTCTTATCTTGGGAAAGGTAAAATATGTAGGTACTGCCATTCACTATGGGGAAAAAGAGGAGTGGATAGTTTTTATATTTTACTCAAATACCTTTGAGGGAAAGATAGTATCAGGCGGAGAAGGTACTCTTTATTGGATAAAGAAGGATAATATCTATTCCCTTGATATGCCACCAGGTGATAAGTATCTTCTTCCGTATATTTTTTCTGACATCCCTTTTTTTGCTACATTTTGGTATAATGAGAAAGAGGAGCTTATAGAAAAAAATATAGAGGTGGTATAAGGTATGTTACTTGTTGTAGATATAGGAAATACCCATATAGTTATAGGTGTTTATAAAAAGAGAGAACTTCTTTTTTCCTTTAGAATGGCAACAGATAAGAAAAAAACAGAAGATGAATATTGGGTTTTACTCTCTTATCTACTTGAGCACAATAATATAAAATATCCTTTTATAAAAAGGGTGGTAGTCTCTTCAGTTGTCCCTATCCTTACATCTATATTTGAAAACATGATACAAAAGTATTTTAAATTGAAGCCACTTTTTGTCAATGCAAATATAAAGAAAAATATAAGGTTAAAGATAGATAATCCATTTGAACTTGGTGCAGATAGATTGGTAAACGCTATGGCAGGATATGAACTTTATGGTGGTCCTCTTATAATAGTAGATTTTGGCACAGCTACGACTTTTTGTGCTATAAGTAGAGATGGAGAATATTTAGGAGGGGCTATAGCCCCAGGTCTTATTCTCTCTGTAGAGTCTCTTACTGAAAAAACAGCAAAACTTCCCCAGATCCCCCTTTTTTTTCCAAAATCTTCCATAGGGAAAAATACTATAGCCGGTATGCAATCAGGACTTATGTTTGGTTATGTTTCCTTGGTAGATGGTATTATTCAGAGGTTCAAAAAAGAGATGCAAACAGAAGATATTTTTGTAGTAGCCACAGGAGGGCTTGCCAAGATCGTTTCTTTAGAGAGCAAATGTATTAATGAGATAAATTCCAATCTAACCCTTGAGGGCTTAAGGCTTATAGATGAATTAAATAATACCCCTCTTTAGTCCTTTATTAGAGTAATTTTGCTATTTTATCACAAAAGAGAGATTGCCACGGGGCTAAAAAGCAGCCCCCTCGCAATGACAAGACTTAGGGTCCACAGATTGCCACGGCCCCTACCAGGGCCTCGCAATGACAAGGTGTGGGGCCCCGCAGATTGCCACACACCCTACGCAGGCTCGCAATGACAAACCATAGGGGCCCACAGGTTGCCACGACCCCTGGCGGATTC
>CAYWXH010000024.1:0-24368 GCA_964462295.1 uncultured Atribacterota bacterium | reverse complement strand
AGCTGCTACTAAACAAGCTGTGATTTTAAGGATTCTAAAAGCTTTGGGATGAGGTCCTTTTAATATAGGGGTCAAGTAAATGTCATATACTGTAAATACTACCAAACAAACATCCGGCTTTTTAGATGCTTCGCCCAAGTTCCTCGCTACACTAGAAACTTAAGATAAAAACACCAAATGGGGGGTGTAAAAGATGATTGCGATAGAGAAGGCAAATATTAGTGATGCCAAATATTTTTCTGAACTCATATTACTTTCTGCCCCATATTTTCCCCTTCTCTTTAGGCAGAAAGTAAAAACTATCTTAGAATATCTGTTTTCTTCTCCAGGTAATCTCTTTAGCTATAAACATGTTTATTTTGGAACAATCAATATAAAGAAAGCAGGTATGACCTTAAGTTATAGCTATCAAACTAAGAAAAAAGAAAACTTACGTACAGGTCTTTTATTATTAAGGTATGTAGGTATCAATATTTTAACTAAGCTTCCGATACTGATGAAGTTTAATGCTACAGTTGGGAGATTGGACAAGGAAGAGTATTACATTAGTAATATAGCTACATTCCCTAAGTTTAGAGGGATGGGGGTAGGAAAGAAATTAATGTTGGTTGCTGAAGATGATGCAAAAAGAAACAATACTAAAAGAATAATACTAGATGTAGAGAAAGAAAATATAACTGCTATAACTTTTTACAAAAATTTGGGCTATCAAACGGTAAAAGAGTTTTCAATACCTTTAGGGAAAGATGTATTACATTTTTATAGAATGATAAAGAAATTAGGATAAGAATTTCACCCAACAAAGAATTGAGATATAATCTACTACCTGGCATCGAGAAGACAAAAATATTGTGGTATACTATATAAAAATGCTCTACATGCGAGGTCTAATGAATAACAATGAAAATTTTGATCAAACTTCTTATAATTTTTATATTAATAGAGTCCTCCTTCCTTTTCGTATCATGTAGTAGTAATTTTGAAAGTGAAAATAATAAGATAAGTCTTATAGTCCCTTTGTACAGTTTTCCAACTGATGAAAACGGAGAGATCTGGAATGCTGTATTTACCGCTTCCCAGTCTGTGCCTATCGCCGTAATATGGGGTTTAGTTGATACCGCCGATGAACCCATCTATAAGCAGTATACCGATTACTTACAATCCAGTGAAAATATCTCTTTATATGCCTATATTGCTACCAATTCAGGACAAAGATCAAGTGCTAAAGTAAAAAAAGAGGTTGACTACTATGTAAATCATTTTAATATAGATGGGATATTTTTTGATGAAGTATCCAGTGAAGACGAATATATTCCCTATTATAAAAATTTGATTCGATATGCTAAAGGGTATTCAAAGATAAAAAAAGTAATTCTAAATTCCAGTTATGCACCCCCAGACTTTCTTAAAGATACCGGTGCTGATATATTGGTAATATTTGAAAACTATGGATATGAGTGGGATAATTTTTCAAAAAAAGATTACATATCCTTATCTTCAGACCAAAAGGCCATTATTGTCCATAGCGTATCCTCTTCTTCTCAAATGAAAAGTATTATTGCCGATGCTCTGACAAACCATATTGGATACGTCTATGTTACTGACAAAGAATATGATGAATTGCCTTCTTATTGGACTGAAGAGGTAAATTTTATAAAACAAATTAATGAAAATAGGTCATTCTTCTATACAAAATTTTCACTTAACTTATAAAAGATTATAAGCTAAATTAGGAGGGAACAATGGACAAAAAAGAGATAGCCCGTATAATCTATAAAAAACTAAAAGAGGAAGGTGTAGAATCTGCTATACTCTCTATTACAAAAGTACTTGAAGCCGAAAAGACTGAAAAACTTCAAATCACTAAAACTCCCTTACTTAATTCTATAGGACAAGAATTAGGAAGGCTCTTAAAAAAAGAAAATTGGAAATTTGAAAAACTAAAAAAATTATGGAAAAATGGAAAAAGAGAGGAAAGACTGATTACAATAAGCGCACTGGGAGAAATAGGTAAAAAAGAATATGAAGCTGTAAAAGAATTTGTTTTAGATATAATAGAAGATATTCCAGATTGGGAGATTTGCGACCAACTTGCATTAAGGGTAGTTGTTAACCTTGCAAAGCAAAACAAAGAGGAAATGTTTTCGATCATGGAAAAATGGGTATTATCTAAAAACAAATGGATAAGAAGATTGGCAGTAGCCACTATCCCTCCATATATAAGAGCAATACCACAAGATTCAAAAAGATCTCTTACACTTTTAGAAAATGTAATGAAGGAAGAAGATAAAGAGGTAAAAAAGGCAGTTGGTTGGGCCTTAAGAGAGGTTACAAAAAAAGACCCTAAATCGGTTTTTGAATTTTTAAAAAAATGGGTAAAAAATAATGATAAGAATACAAAATGGATAATAAAAGATGGCATGAAAAAATTAACAAAAGAAAATCAAGATATCCTTAAATCTCTTTTACACTAATATAGGCCTCTAAAAAATTGTAAATAAAAAAGACGTCATCCATATTTAGGATAACCTCTACACAAATTGTAAGTAAGTCATTTAAGTTGTAACAATAATATGATAAATCATCAAGTAATGAAAAAAGGCCCCTAAAAGTATAAATATATGGAATATCTCATGAAACCCAAACCATGAATTTATCCTGGGTTTCTTCAGTATATAAAAAATGGCCCCAATAGTGTATGAAACCCCTCCCAATACAAGAAATACAAGCTCTACTTCACTCATAGCAATCCATAACTGCCTTATAACAAATACGCCTATCCATCCCATGATAAGATAAATAAGTGTAGATAAAAATCTCGGGGCCTTAAGATAAAAAAATTTAAAAAATATACCTCCAAATACCAAACCCCATTGGATTAAGATAATTAATACTCTCCAGAGGCCAGAGAGCCTAAAATAGCAAACTGGTGTATATGCACCGGCAATCATAAAAAATATAGCTGTATGATCTAACTTTCTCCATATAGAATCCTCATTTTCATGTCTTTTAAAAAAGTGATACAGCGCGCTTGAAAGAAACAAAAATGACATAGAAAGGCCGTATATAAGGGAAGTAGAAACCTTAGGAAAATCGCCTTTACTTTTTATAAGAAGAAGTATGGTACCTATTATTGATAAAACGAAGCCAAAAAAATGCGAAATGCAGGAGATGCTCTCCTCTTTTTTCATAAATTAGGCATCTCCTATCTCATCTACTATCCACCTAAGGTAATCCTCATTTCCATCTATAATAGGTAGTGCTATTATTTCCGGTACTTCATATGGATGAAGCCTCTTTATAAGAGTCTCTAATCCTTTATATCTCTCAGAAGTAGTTTTAATAAAGAGTAACCACTCCTTAGCTTCCTCTACTTTTCCTCTCCATCTGTATACACTCTCTCCAGGCCCCAAAATTTGCACACATGCGGCATAGTCTTCCTCTACCAGTTTGCGAGCTATAATTTTTGCTTTGTCTTTATCGTCTAAAGTAGTGATAACCAAAATAAATTCCCTCATATTATCACCTCCGCACCTAAAGTATACTCGCAAAAACAAAATAAGTCAATCTATTGCAATATTTAAAGTTTAGTGATATACTATATTATAAATAATAAAGGAGGTGTACATGAATATTACAGCCTTTTTTAAATTAAGCTATGGTCTTTATATAGTGAGTACTAAGAAAGGTGAAAGATTAAATGGACAAATTGCAAATACAGTATTCCAAGTCACCGCAGAACCCCCACTTTTTGCTGTAAGCCTAAATAAGGAAAATCTTACAACAGAGTTAATAAGAGAAAGTAATGTATTTACGGTAACTGTACTATCAAAAGATGCACCCATGCAATTTATAGGAAAGTTTGGTTTTAAATCAGGAAGGGATATTGATAAGTTTGAAGACACAAAATTTAAAATGGGCAAGGTAGTAGATGCACCTATTGTATTAGATTATGGAATCTCTTATTTTGAAGTGAAAGTTACAAAAGTTGTTGATACGGGAAGTACCCATATAATATTTATAGGAGAGGTAGTTGATGCCGATATAATTCAAGAAGGGGAACCAATGACTTATGCATATTATCATGAAATAAAACGAGGCAAATCACCAAAGACGGCACCAACCTATATAAAAGAAAAAAAAGAAAAGGAGGATAGCAATATGAAAAAATATGTATGTACTGTATGTGGATATGTTTATGACCCTGAAGCAGGAGACCCTGATAATGGGATAGCTCCTGGCACTCCGTTTGAAGAACTTCCTGAAGATTGGGTGTGCCCAGTTTGTGGAGTGGGAAAAGATAGCTTTGAAGAGGAAGGATAGGAATGGCAGTTAAAGAAGTTAAAAAAGATATTTTCTTTGTAGGTGCAATAGATTGGGACAGGAGGATATTTGACGAGCTTGTACCCCTACCTGATGGCACAAGCTACAATGCATATATTGTAAAAGGTAGTGAGAAAATAGCACTTATCGATACAGTAGATCCACCTAAAGAGGAAGAACTATTAAGAAACCTTGCAGCCCTTAACTTGGAAAAAATAGATTATATTGTCTCAAACCATGCAGAGCAAGACCATTCGGGAACAATTCCAAAAATTTTAGAGCTCTATCCTTCCGCCAAGGTAGTAACAAATCAAAAATGCAAAGGATTTCTACAAGATCTTCTATTTATTCCAGATGAAAAATTCATTGTTATAAAAGATAGGGAAACATTATCATTAGGAGACAAAACACTTGAATTTATATTTGCTCCATGGGTACATTGGCCAGAGACAATGTTTACCTATGTAAAAGAAGATAAGGTACTCTTTACATGTGATTTTCTTGGCTCCCATCTTGCTACAAGTGCATTATTTGCAGAAAATGAGCCAGAAGATGACCCTAAAGCATATCCTGAGGTAAAAAGGTATTATGCAGAAATCATGATGCCTTTTAGAAACCATATCAAAAAACACTTAAAAATGATAAAGGAAATGGAAATAGATGTAATTGCGCCAAGCCATGGAGTAATATATAAACATTCAAAGGCAAGTTCTATACTTAAAATTTATGAAGAATGGGTCTCTGATCATGTAAAAAATGAAGTATTAATACCTTATATTTCGATGCATGAAAGCACAGCAAAAATGGTAGATTATGTAGTTGATAAACTTATAGAAAATGGAATATGTGTAAAACCATTTAATATAACTAAAACAGACATTGGGGAACTTGCAATAGCTCTTGTAGATGCAGCAACTATAATAATAGGTTCTCCTATGGTACTTGCAGGTCCACATCCAGATATTGTATCAACTACTTACCTTATTAATGCACTAAGACCAAAAACAAAATACATTTCACTAATAGGGTCGTATGGATGGGGAGGAAGACTTGAAGAAACTATAAAGGGACTACTCTCATCACTCAAGGCAGAATTTATTCCCCCTGTAGTCGTAAAGGGTCATCCTAAAAAGGAAGATTTTAAAAACTTGGATAGACTTGTAAAAGATATTGCAGAAAGACATAAAAACTTATAAAAAAGTGAAGATATCTTATATTACCTATAAAAGAAAAGTACACATAGATTGTTATAACTTTGAATTTTGCAAAGAAAAAACTATCTTGTTTGCCCATGGATTCCCGGGAACAAATAGGCTCCCGGGAATCATTACACATCTTAGGAAAAAAGGCTTTAGTTGGGTAGAGATAAATTATAAGGGAGATAAAAAAACCAAAGGGAAATTTAGCTTTTTAGGAAGTATTGAAGATATAAAAGATGCTACAAATTGGATACAATCCCAATTTAACCCTTACAAACTTTATATATTAGGCTATTCTTATGGGGGCTTTTGCACACTAAATCTTATAAGGGAAAACCCAAATCTTTATGATAAAGTATTACTTTTAAACCCTGTAATTGATGCAGAATTTTTCAAAATACATCCCATTATGCCATCTCTTTGGGATATAGCAGAAAAGATTTTAAAACTTTATCCTAAAGATTTTTATAGAGAAGAGATAGAAAAGATAATTAACAACTATAATCCTATAAAATTTACACATGAGCTCAAAGACAATCTATACATAATTCAATCTACCGAAGACATGCTTTGCCCAAAGGAGCTGGCAAAAGAATTTGCAAAGATTACAAATAGTACATTTATTCCACTTTTAGATAAAGGACATGACCTAAAAGGAGAAGAATTAATTAATATCTTACCCTTATAAGAAAAAGGCCTTGTGGAGGTGCAGGAGGTAAAGCCAGAGCTCTATTTCTTGCTTCAAATATAGAAATGGCATCTTTGTAGGATAATTTGCCCATCCCTACAGATGAAATTAGACCAAAAATATTTCTAACCATTTTGTAAAAAAATCCATTTCCACTTATCCTATATATATAAATACCACCCTTTGTTCTTATAATGTCAGATGAAAAAATAGTCCTTATAGAATTACTATCCCTTTCCCACTTGCCCCTAAGATTTCTAAAAGAAGAAAAATCATGGGTCCCTATAAAAACTTTACTTATCTCTTTCATTTTTCTTATATTAAATTTATAAGGCATAAACCAGACATAATTTCTTAATATGGGACTGTACTTTGAATTATGAGAAAAATAGTAATAGTAAATCTTTTCTTTTGCAGAAAACCTTGCATGGAAAGAAGGTGAGGCGCTATATATTTTCTTTACTCTTATATCCTGCGGTAAAAGGCTGTTTAAGGCTTTACCTAATTTTTCTAAATCTACATTTTTGTCTATCTTAAAATTTGTTACTTGCCCCCTTGCGTGTACCCCTTTGTCTGTTCTACCTGAAGCTATAAGAATAACATTTGTCTGCAAAATCTTCGAAAGTACATCTTCTATCTCTTTCTGAATAGTAGGGTAGCCCGGCTGTCTTTGCCAACCATAATAATTTGTTCCATCATACTCAATGACAAGTACTATATTATTCATAACCCAAATACCAAAAAGATAAATATCATCAAAACAGTACCTATGTAAATATAATCATCTCTCTTTATCTTTAATTCTCTTAGTTTCGTTCTGCCCTCTCCGCCTCGAAAACACCTTGCTTCCATAGCTATGGCAAGTTCTTCTGCGCGCCTAAAAGAGCTTAAAAAAAGTGGGATAAGAATAGGGATATAATTATACATCCTTTTAAAAATATTACCCTTGTCAAGCTCTATTCCCCTTGCCATCTGTGCCTTTGCGATTCTCTCTACCTCACTTTGCAAAAGAGGGATAAATCTTAAAGATATACTCATCATAAGGGCGAGCTCACTTACTGGTACTCCTATTTTTTTCAAAGGTTTAAAGAGGGCCTCAAGACCATCAGCTATATCTAAAGGAGATGTAGTTTGGGTAAGAAAACTTGTAAAAAGTACCAAAAAAATGATTCGTAAAGAAAGGTATGCCCCTTTTACAAGCCCCTCCTTATAAATAGGTATAAACCATATTTTATACACTATCTCTTTTCCATAGAAAAATACCTGAAATATAAAGGTAATAATGACCAAAAATAAAATTGGCTTTATTCCCCTTAGTAGATAGCTTATAGGAATCTTTGCAATATAATAGGAAAGATATAGAAATACAAATAATACCAGGTAGCCAAAGAAGTTGTGAATGAAAAAAATAAGAATAACTATAAGAAAGGTGGCTACTATCTTTGTTCTTGGGTCGAGAAGGTGAAACCAAGAGTCAGTAGGAAAATATTGACCCACTGTTAATCTAAATGCGCCCATTTAGAAACCTCGCTATTTCTTTTTTTAATTCTTTTATATCAAATATTTTCAAATTTACATTGTATCCACATCTCTTCAAATCCAAAAGAATTTTAGTTGTCTCTGGAATCTCAAGCCCTATCTTATCCAATAGGGTTCTATTTTTTACAAAGACCTCATAAGGGGTACTATCAAGCACAATCTCTCCCTTATTCATCACAATAACCCTACTTGAAAAAGAAGCAACTGTATCCATATCATGTGAGACCATCACGATAGAGATCCCTTCATTAAAAAGGCTATGAATTAAATTAAATATTTTTTCTCTGCTCTTTGGGTCAAGACCAACACCAGGCTCATCAAATATGAGAATATCAGGCCTCATAGCAAGAATAACAGCAATAGCAAGCCTTCTTTTTTCCCCACCACTTAAAGAAAATGGAGATCTTTCCATAAAAAACTTTGGTTCAAGACCCACAAGAGAAAGCACATTTGAAACCCTTTTTTTTATAGCATCTTCAGAAAGTCCTGTATTTTTAAGTCCATAAGCAATTTCGTTAAATACAGTATCTTCAAAAAATTGATCTTCTGGATATTGAAACACCAAACCAATCTTTCTTCTCACATCTACGAGAGACTTATACTCCCTTATTTCTCTATTATCTATATAGACCTTTCCATATGTGGGAAAGATAAGTCCATTTAACATTTGAATAAGTGTAGACTTCCCGGAACCTGTATGACCTATAAGACCTATAAATTCGTTCTCTTTTATTGTTAAGTTAATATTTGAAAGGGCGGTAGTTTCAAAAGGGGTCTTAGGTGCATATATATGGGTAACATCTGCTAATCTTATCTGCATAGGAAATTAATAAGATCTTTTCTCCTTATGATATTTTCAGGAATAGAAAAACCTTCTTTTTTTAATGCTTGCACTATCTCTCCTATTCTAGTAAGAGAAAGGGAAAGTTTATCTAAAAGAGAAACATCAGAAAATAATAAAGGAGAAGCATCGTCAAATTTTATTTCTCCATCAAGGAGGGCTATTACCCTCTCTGAAAGCAAAACCTCTTCCATATCCTGTGTTATAAAAATAACAGTAATTCCTTTATCTTTATTCAATTTTTTAACTAATTCTAATACCTCTTTCCTTCCTTTAGGGTCCAACATAGAGGTAGGTTCATCAAACACTATACAATCGGGTTCCATAGCCAAAACCCCTGCTATTGCAAGTCTCTGCTTCTGTCCTCCAGAAAGGTAATGAGGCTCACTCTTTTTATATTCTAAAAGGCCTACCATCTCAAGTACCTCATCTACCTTTTTCCTTATATAAGAAGGGGATAGGCCTAAATTTTCCAAACCAAATGCTACATCGTTTTCGACTACACTTGCTACAATTTGATTATCAGGGTTTTGAAAAACCATTCCTACTTTTCTTCTTATATCCCATAAATATTGTTCATCTTTAGTATTGTAACCACTAATGAAAACATCCCCCTTTCGGGGGATGTAGATTGCATTTAAAAGCTTAGCAAGGGTAGATTTTCCAGAACCATTTGGTCCTACTATAGTTATAAATTCTCCCTTTTTTATCTCAATATTTATATTTTTTAATACATCTTTACTTTCTTTGCCCTTATCATAAGCAAAGAATACATCTTTAAGATGTATAAACATCACTCAATAATTTCTATTAGAGCCTGTGGGGCACCATCACCTTTTCTAAATCCTAATTTTACTATTCTTGTGTATCCACCATTTCTCTCTTGAAATTTCGGTGCAATTTCATCAAAAAGAATAGTGGCAGATTTTCTTGTTTTCAAATAAGAAAAAACCTGTCTTTTATAATGTAAGGCTTTATCTGGTTGCTGTTCTTTATATTCATTAACCTTTTTTCCAAGTGTAATCATCTTTTCTACTATAGGTTTAACAGCCTTTGCCTTTGCAAGAGTAGTTACCACCTTCTTATGTTCTATAACTGATGTTGCAAGATTTCTAAACATAGCATCTCTATGGGCTTGAGTCTTATTAAATTTTAACTTTTTCTTTTTATGTCTCATACCTTTTCTCCTCCTGAATCATCATTACTTAAAGATAAATCCATGCTTGATAGTTTATCCATTATTTCTTTTAATGTCTTTTTGCCAAGATTTCTCACCTTCAAAAGATCTTGAGGCCTATACTTTATAAGGTCTCCTACAGTATTTATATTGGCCTTCTTTAAACAGTTATAAGCCCTTACAGATAAATCCATCTCTTCTATGGTCTTCTTAAGTAACTTACTCTCATCTCCTCCTGAAGGTGTTTCTTGTTTTCCTATTATAATATCTTCCTCTTGGGAAGAAAGTGCCAAGAATTTTGTAAGATAACTTACAAGAATTTTTACAGATTCTACTATTGCATCTTCTGGTGTAATACTCCCATCTGTCCATATTTCAAAGGTTAATTTTTCAAAATCTGTCATATTTTCTACTCGCGTATTTTCTACTACAAAATTTACCTTTTTAATAGGTGAAAATATAGAATCTATAGGAATATATGTTACAGGTAAAGAACTATCTTTATTCAAGTCACTTGGCACATACCCCTTACCCTTTTTTACTACCATATTAATTACAATGTCGGCATCTTCATTAGCGGTAGCTATATAATAATCTGGGTTAAGTATTTCCACTTCCGAAGGTGTCGAAATGTCACCTGCACGGATAATTCCTTCTCCCTTATACTTTAGTTCCATAGTTACAGGCTCATCGGAGTGAAGCTTAAGTCTTACCCCTTTAAGATTAAGGATAAGTTCAGTCATATCTTCTTTTAAGCCATGTATAGTAGAAAATTCATGGGAAATTATCTCTCCTGTGCTATTTACTGTGATCTCTATGTGAGTTATAGCAGCACCTTCTAAAGAAGAGATCAGCACTCTCCTCAAAGAATTCCCTATAGTATAACCATAACCTCTCTCTAAAGGAGAGATCTGTATTTTTCCATACTTCTCATTAGACTCCAGAGAAGAAACCTCTATCATATCCAGTGTGAACATTAACCCCTCCATTAACGGGAATAGAATTCTACTATCATCTGCTCATTTATATCAATATCAATATCTTCTCTCTTTGGAAAATCAAGTACCTTTCCGGTTAAGGCATCACCATCCAATTCTAACCAAGAAGGTACATTTCTTTCGTAGCTTAAACCTCTTTGTATGGGTTCTATATCTTTGCTCTTCTCTTTTACCTTTATCTCGTCCCCAACTTTTACAAGATAAGAAGGAACATTAGTGCTTCTCCCATTTATAAGGAAATGACCATGGGATACAAGCTGACGAGCCTCTCTTCGAGAAGAAGCAAAACCTAATCTATATACTACATTGTCTAAACGCCTTTCCAAAAGCCTAAGAAGATTTTCACCTGTTAAGCCCTTTTCACGAGATGCCATATCAAAGTAACGCCTAAATTGTTTTTCCATTACTCCATATATACGTCTTGCCTTCTGTTTCTCTCTTAAACGTATTCCATAGTCTGAAGCCTTTGCCCTTCTCCCTCCTCTATCTGAACCCTTTCCTGGAGGATATGGTCTCTTTTCAAGTATACATTTAGGACTATAACATTTTTCTCCTTTTAAATATAGTTTCATCCCTTCTCTTCTGCAGAGTCTACAAACTGCGTCGTTATATTTAGCCATGCAATTACCTCCTTATCCTATACTCTTCTCTGCTTTGGTGGTCTACATCCATTATGGGGAATGGGTGTAACATCTTTTATTACGCTGATCTCTAATCCAGCTGCCTGCAAAGCTCTTATAGCAGTTTCACGGCCTGCACCAGGACCTTTTACATAGGTCTCTATTCTCTTTAAACCCATATCAAGGGCCTTTTTGGCAGCTGCCTCTGCAGTAACCTGAGCAGCAAATGGAGTACTCTTCCTTGAACCCTTAAAACCTACACTACCAGCACTAGCCCAACACAAAACATTACCATCCATATCTGTAATAGAAACTATTGTATTATTAAAGGTACACTGTATGTGAGCAATTCCTTTTTCAATATTTCTCTTTTCTCTTTTAGTCCTTCTTTTTCTCCTCTTAGCCAACTTAATCTAACCTCCCTGATTATTTCTTGACCTTTTTCTTCTTTCCACCAACTGTCTTTCTTGGACCTTTTCTAGTCCTTGCATTTGTCTTTGTGCGCTGCCCCCTAACAGGAAGCCCACGTCTATGCCTTATGCCGCGGTAACAACCTATATCCATTAATCTTTTTATATTATTTGCAATCTCACTTCTCAATTCACCTTCAACTTTATATTCTTTCTCTATAACATCCCTAAGTTTAGCGATATCTTCCTCTGTAAGGTCTTTTACCCGTGTATCTGGATTTACACCTGTTTGAGCAAGAATCTTTTTAGAAGTGGAAAGACCTATACCAAATATATAGGTAAGACCTATCTCTACGCGCTTTTCCTTTGGTAAATCTATACCTGCAATACGTGCCACTTATCTTACCTCCTTTCTAACCTTGTCTCTGCTTATGTCTCGGATTAGAACAAATTACCATAACTTTGCCATGTCTTTTAATAATCTTACACTTCTCACATCTCTTTTTTACAGATGGCTTCACTTTCATCTTAAATCAACCTCCTAAGAAATCTATTTATTTTTTATATCTATAAACTATTCTTCCTTTTGTAGGGTCATAAGGAGTAAGTTCTACCTTTACTTTATCGCCCGGTAATATTTTAATAAAATTCATCCTTATCTTGCCAGATATATGAGCCAATATAGTAATTCCCTCTCTTATTTCTACCTTAAACATTCCATTTGGTAAAGCTTCTAAAACTTTACCTTCTACAGTAATAGCATCTTTTGCCATTATTTAAATCATCCCTCCTCGACCCTTTTTTAAAATCACTTTAAATACCCCAATCTGAAAGAATTTCAGGACCATCTGGTCCTATAACTATTGTATGCTCAAAATGAGCAGAAAGACTCCCATCCTTAGTAGCTACAGTCCAACCATTAGGTTTTACCTTAACCTCATAAGTTCCAATATTTACCATGGGTTCAATTGCTATGGTCATATTCTGTCTTAATAATGGACCTACGCCCCTCCGCCCATAATTTGGCACCTGTGGATCCTCATGTAGTGACCGACCTATCCCATGTCCCACATATTCCCTAACCACAGAAAAACCATGTTTTTCTACATAAGATTGAATAGCAAAAGATATATCCCCAATTCTATTTTTTGGCCTTGCCTGATCAATGCCAATATATAAAGCATCTTTTGTAACTTTTAAAAGTTCTTTTGCCTTATCAGATATTTCACCTACAGGAAAGGTATAAGCTGTGTCCCCGTAAAAACCATTTTTTAATGTACCTACATCCACACTAAGTATATCTCCCTCTTTAAGCACATAAGATCCGGGGATTCCATGCACTACTTCATCATTTACAGATGCACAGATGCTCCCCGGAAAACCTTTCTGAGAGTCATGTAATTTATATCCTTTAAAGGCTGGTGTTGCACCTTCAGAAATTATATACCTTTCTGCAATTTTGTCAAGCTCTAAAGTAGTTATCCCTGGTTTTATGTTCTCTGCAATAACTCTAATTACTCCTCCTGCTATTCTATTACTCTCTCTCATTAAATCTATTTCACGTTTTGATTTTATTATAATCATTTACCTATATGTTTCTCAATCTCTTTTGTAACTTCTTCTACAGACAAAGATGCATCTATAGTATGCAAAATACCCTTTTTCATATAGAATGTAATAACTGGTGCTGTCTCTTTATTATAAGTAACTAATCTATTTCTAACTACCTCTTCTCTATCATCATCTCTTATTATAAGCTTTCCTCCACATAGGTCACAAACCCCTTCTACCTTAGGAGGATTGTACAACATATTATACACAGCACCACATTTACTACATACTCTCCGTGCTGTAAGTCTTTTAACAACCACATCTTCCTTTAGAGAGAAAAAGAATACAGCATCCAAATTCTTATCAATTCTACTTAACATATCTTCTAAGACCTTTGCCTGCTCTACATTTCTCGGGAACCCGTCTAAGATAAATCCCTTCTCACAATCAGGTTGTTTCAATCTTTCCTCTACCAAAGAAACCACTAACTCATCAGGCACCAATGCTCCTTCATCCATATATTTTTTTGCCTTAAGCCCTAATTCTGTTTTATTGGCTACAGCTTCTCTCAAAATATCCCCTGTAGATATGTGAGGTATATCGTATTTTTTACTTATTATCTTTGCCTGTGTTCCTTTTCCTGCGCCTGGCATTCCCAAAAATACAAAGTTCATGATGCCACCTCTATCCTTTCAAAAATCCTTCATAGTGTCTCATAGACAGATGTGCCTCTATCTGCCTTATTGTCTCAAGTGCTACACCTACCATAATGAGAAGTGAAGTGCCACCTAAATAAAAAGTAGTTATATTGGTAAGTTTCATTAAAATTGTAGGCAAAATAGCAACTAAGGCAAGAAATATAGCACCTGGCAATGTCACCCTAGATAAAATTCTCTCAATATAAGCAGCGGTAGGCTTTCCAGGTCTTATACCTGGGATAAATCCACCATATTTTTGCATATTTTCCGCTACATTCTGAGGGTTAAAAGATATAGCAGTATAGAAATAAGTAAAGAATATAATAAGAAGTGCATAGACAATTATATAAAGTGGTGTGCCTGGTGAGAATAATCTATTAAATTGTTGCATACTCTCTGATGTTTGAAAAAACTGTGCAAGTGTTCCTGGTAACATCAAGACAGCTATTGCAAAGATTATAGGGATAACCCCCGCTTGGTTAACCCTAAGTGGAAGGTATGTAGCCTGGCCACCATATACCCTTCTTCCTACTACTCTCTTTGCATATTGTACTGGTATTCGCCGTTCTCCCAATTCTACCATTATTACACCAGCAATGGCAAGAACAGAAATAATAATAAGAGCAAGTAATGCAAATATACTTACTTCACCTGCTGCTACAAGTCTCCCTGTCATCACAAGCTGGCTTGGGAGTCTTGCTACAATACCTGCAAAAATTATAATGGAAATACCATTTCCTATTCCATAGTCTGTAATCTGTTCGCCTAACCACATTAAAAATGTAGTACCAGCTGTTAGAGAAATAATGTTCATTATTCTCATAAGAGGGCCTGTAACTATCAATACACCCATATTTTCAAGCCATATAGTAAGACCAAGAGCTTGAAGTGCACCAACTATTATAGTACCGTATCTTATATAACTTGTAATCTTTTGTCTTCCCTCTTCTCCTTCTTTTGAAAGCCTCTCAAGGGCTGGAATTACAGCAATCAAAAGTTGCATTATAATGGATGCATTAATGTAAGGCATTATACCCATTGCAAAAATAGAAAATCTTTTTAATGCCCCACCTGCAAAGAGATCTATAAAGTTAAGTATTCCTCCCTGGGCAAAAAGGTCTTTTAATGCCTTTGCGTTGACTCCGGGAAGGGGGATATGAACCCCGATCCGGAATACAAGTATCATAGCTAAAACAAAAAGTATTCTCTTTTTTAGGTCTGGTATTTTAAAGACATTAAGAAATTTTTCTAGCAATTATATCACCTCTACTTTCCCGCCAACAGCTTTAATTTTTTCTTCTGCTGTTTTGGAAAATTTATGGGCGCGCACTGTAAGAGCTTTTGTTAATTCTCCTTCCCCAAGAATTTTTATTCCATCTTTTATGTCTTTTACTATACCCTTTTCCTCTAAGGTTTTTATTTCTACTACATCTCCAGGGTTAAACCTTTCTTCAAGTATATACAAATTTACAACTGCATATTCCTTTTTAGAAATATTTTTAAATCCCCTTTTAGGAATTCTTCTTATATAAGGCATCTGTCCGCCTTCAAAGCCTGGCCTTGTTCCTCCACCAGAGCGTGCATTTTGACCTTTATGTCCCCGTGTAGAAGTTTTTCCATGGCCTGAACCTGTACCTCTTCCTACACGCTTTGGCGCTTTTCTTGCACCAGGGTTAGGATTTAAATTTGCAAGATTCATTGTTCATCTCCCCTTTCTTAAACTTCCTCAACTTTTACCAGATGTGAAACTTTTCTAATCATACCCTCTATTTGAGGAGTAAGCTCTTTAACCACTTCATGATTTAACTTTGTAAGTCCTAATGCACGGATAGTTCTTTTTTGTTTATAGGATCTTCCAATTGCACTCTTTACCCATTTAATTTTGACTTGCTTGTACTCCATTTGCCTCGACCTCCACCTTATCTCTCAACTTTCCTCTTATCTTTAGCCAATCTTCTCTATTTCTCATCTCAGATAGGGCCTTGTAAGTAGCCTGCACAAGATTTATAGGATTATTACTTCCAAGTGACTTTGTTAAAACATCTTTAATACCTGCAAGCTCAAGCACAGCACGTACTGCACTCTCTGCAATAACACCTGTACCCTCGGATGCAGGTTTTAAAAGTATTTTACTTGCCCCAAAATGACCTATAATATCATGAGGAATTGTAGTTCCTTTTAAAGGGACATTTATAAGATTTTTTTTCGCTTTTTCTACACCTTTTCTGATAGCGCTTGATACCTCTTTTGCCTTACCTAAGGCAAATCCTACCTGCCCATTTTCATTTCCTACAACAACAAGTGCACTAAAACCAAACCTCTTTCCACCTTTAACCACTTTACTAACTCTATTTATAAATACAACTCTTTCTTTAAATTCCCCTTCTGGTTTAACCTTTGGCATCTATTTCCCTCCCTATTCCTAAAACTCAAGTTTTCCTTCGCGGGCACCTTTAGCTAACGCTTCAACTCTACCATGGTATAGATATCCGCCTCTATCAAAGACTACCTTTTTAATACCCTTTTCCAAAGCCTTCTCTGCAAGAAGTTTTCCTACCTCATATGCTGCTTCCTTATTTCCCCCGTATGAAATCTTTTTCTCCCTCACAAGTTCCAATGAGGAAGCAGATACTAAAGTATGGCCCTTGGTATCATCTATAATCTGTGCATATATATGCGATAAACTTCTATACACACTTAATCTGGGACGCTCAAATGTTCCCTTTATTTTTTTTCTTACTCTTCTATGTCTTTTTTTTCTATAAAATTCCCTATTACGTTTCATGGTTTTCACATAGCCTCCTCTCTAAGCACCTATTTTACCAACTTTACGTCTAATCACTTCATCAACATACTTAATACCTTTACCTTTGTAAGGTTCAGGCTTACGGAATGCTCTAATCTCTGCCGCTACTTGACCTACTTTCTGCTTATCATAACCCGATACTGTAATAGTATTTCTCTCAACAGAAATACTTATATCTTTAGGTGGTATATATTCAATAGGATGAGAATAGCCCAAATTCAATACTAATTTATTACCTTGCATTTGGGCCCTATATCCTGTTCCTACTATCTCTAACTTCTTTTCAAACCCTTTAGATAAGCCTTCTACCATATTTGCTATTAAACTCCTCGTAGTACCATGAATAGCCCTTGAAAATCTATCTTCCGCCTTCCTTGTAATTATTAGTTCATTTCCCTCTTGTTTTACCTCTACTTGAGGTAAAAATCTATAAGAAAGTTTACCTTTTTTGCCTTCTACATGTATAGTGTCTCCATCGATCTTTACTTTTATATCTTGAGGGATTTGAATTGGTTTTTTTCCTACTCTTGACATAATTTACCTCCTATTTTTACCATACATAGCAAATTACTTCTCCTCCTACCCCTTCCTTTCTTGCGGTTCTATCTGAAATTACTCCGCGAGAGGTAGAAAGAATAGCTATACCAATCCCTCTTAACACTCTGGGAATCGAATCTTTTCCTACATACACCCTTCTACCTGGTTTACTTACCCTTTCTATATGATAAATGGCCGGAGTTTTATCCTCTGCATACTTTAAATATACGGTAAGTATCCCTTGTTTATTATCTTCCTTAAAAGAATAATCTTCTATAAAACCTTCTTCTTTTAGAATTTTAGCAATTCTCATTTTCATTTTAGAAGAAGGCATGCTTACTTCTTTTTTATGTGCAGCACTTGCATTCCTAATTCTTGTTAGCATATCAGCAATAGGATCTGTCATTGACATAATCTATCTAACCTCCTTCTCTACCACGAAGCCTTTTTTACCCCAGGAATTTCACCACGAGAAGCCATTTCTCTAAAACATACTCTGCAAATCCCAAAATCCCTCATATAGCCTCTGGGGCGTCCACATATCTTACATCTATTATGCTCTCTTACCTTAAATTTCGGCTTTCTCTTTGACTTTTCAATTAATGCTTTTCTTGCCACCTGTTTCCCTCCTTATTACTTTTTAAATGGCAAGCCTAAGTACCCTAAAAGCGCTTTGGCTTCCTCATCAGTTTTTGCTGTAGTTACAATAGTAATATCCATTCCTCTAATCTTATCTACCTTATCATACTCTATTTCAGGAAAGATAAGTTGCTCTTTAATTCCTAAAGAATAATTTCCTCTTCCATCAAAGGACTTATCGGAAAATCCTTTGAAATCTCTTATTCTCGCAATAGAAACCTTCAAAAACTTGTAAAGAAACTCGTACATTGCATTCCCGCGCAGAGTGACTTTACAACCTATAGGAGTCCCCTGCCTTAATTTAAAGTTAGAAATTGATCTTTTTGCACGAGTTATAACAGCCTTTTGGCCTGCGATAATACTCAGCTCTTGCTGGGCATTATCAAGAAGTTTTGGGTCTTGAATAGCATCTCCCACTCCCATATTTATAACAACCTTTTCCAATTTTGGTACTTGCATTACATTTTTATAGTTAAACTGCTTCTGCATCTTTGGAATTACTTCCTTTACATAAAAATCTTTAAGTACGGGCATATAAAACCTCCTTAAACAAGATCGATGATTTCACCGCATTTTTTGCAGACGCGAACTCTTTTTCCGTTTTCCAATTTTATTCTCCTTATCCTAGTAACCTCACCACATTTATTACATATAAGCCTTACTTTAGATATTCTTATCGGAGCTTCTTTTTCTTGAATTCCGCCCTGAGGAAGCTTTTGGGTAGGTTTAACATGACGTTTTGCAAAATTTACACCCTCTATTATAACCTGAGCCTTCTCAGGTATCACACTTAAAACCTTTCCTTTTTTCCCTTTAACTTCTTTTTTTCCTGAAACTACTATAACTGTATCTCCTTTTTTTATAGGGAATTTTACCTTTGCTGCTACCTTTTTCACTATGACACCTCCTTATACTACCTCTGGTGCAAGAGATATTATTTTTGCAAATTTCTTTTCTCTTAACTCCCTTGCAACTGGCCCAAAAATTCGTGTTCCTACCGGTTCATTATTATTGTTAATAATTACTGCAGCATTTTCACTAAATTTAATAGTAGAACCATCCTTACGAGAATAATCCTTTCTCGTTCTCACTACTACAGCTCTTACTACTTGTCCTTTCTTAATATTTCCGTTTGGGGCTACCTCCTTGGCAGTAGCTACTATTATATCTCCAGGTCCTGCATATCTTCTTCCTGTACTACCAGATACCTGGATGCACATTATCTTTTTAACACCAGAATTATCTGCCACATTTAAGTAAGAATATATCTGAATCATTGTTAACCTCCTTACAAACCACTCTTTACTGGGCCCTCTCTATTATTTCCACTACTCTCCATCTTTTTCTGGCACTCAATGGACGACTTTCTAAAATTTTAACCCTATCTCCTATTTTGCAATCATTTTTTTCATCATGTGCCATATATTTCTTTCTCCTCTTTACAGTCTTTTTATAAAGAGGATGCATAAATGTTGTCTCCACTGTAACTACAACTGATTTATCCATCTTATCACTTGTTACTATACCTACTAACTCCTTTTTTCCTCCCATATATTACTCCTCCTTCATCTCCTGGGATTGACCTTTTGCAAGTTCTCTTTCCCGTAACACAGTGTAAGATCTTGCTATAGACTTTTTGACCTCTTTTATACGAGAAAAATTCTTAAGTTGCCCTGTAACTACCTGAAACCTAAGATTGAATAGCTCATCTTTAAAATCAGAAATTTTTTGAAGTATTTCTTCATCTGATAGATCTCTAATCTCTTTTATATTCATATCTATTCACCACCTAATTCCTCTCGAGTTACAAATTTTGTCTTTATCGGTAGCTTTTGTGCAGCTAACATCATAGCTTCACGGGCTCTATCTTCACTTACACCGGCAAGCTCAAATAAAATCCTACCAGGCTTTACAACAGAAACCCAATACTCTACAGAGCCCTTCCCTTTACCCATACGAGTCTCTGCTGGTTTTTTAGTAATAGGCTTGTCAGGGAAAATCCTAATCCATACTTTACCACCACGTTTAATGGAACGTGTCATAGCAATTCTTGCAGCCTCTATCTGGGCAGCAGTAATCCATGCAGGCTCCATAGCTTTTAAGCCATATTCGCCAAATGCAAGGGTAGAACCTCTATATGCCTTTCCTTTCATTCTACCCTTTTGCATTTTTCTATATTTTGTTCTACTTGGTTGCAACATTGCTCTTTTCTCCTTTTATTCTTTTAAGATTGTGGTGTTGTTTCTTCCTCTGTCTTAGGAAGAACTTCTCCTTTGAATATCCAAGTTTTTACCCCAATCTTTCCGTAAGTAGTCATAGCTTCTGTAAATCCATAATCTATATCCGCCCTTAAGGTATGCAATGGTACACGTCCTTCAAGGTACCACTCAGTTCTTGCAATTTCTGCACCACCCAATCTACCACTGCATGCTACCTTTATACCTTGTGCTCCCATCTTCATCGCCCTATTTACAGCTTGTTTCATTGCACGTCTAAAATTAATCCTTCTTTCAATCTGTGATGCAATATTCTCTGCTACAAGCTGTGCATCGATTTCAGGAGTTTTTACTTCATTTACATTTATTACAACCTCTTTCCCTGTCCACTTGGAAAGATGCTCTTTTAAACTTTTAACCTCTGAACCCTTTCTTCCAATTACTAAACCGGGACGTGCAGCAAAAATAAAAATTCTAATCTTACTTCCAAGCCTCTCTATGACTATCCGAGAAACCCCTGTTTGATACAAACGTTTCTTTAGATACTTTCTTATATTATAATCCTCTAAAACATTTGCCGGAAACTCTTTTTCTCTAAATTTTGCAAACCATTTAGAATCCCAATCTTTTACTATGCCTAATCTCAATCCTTTAGGATGTACTTTTTGACCCAAATTCTATCCCTCCTCTCTTTCTTTTACAATGATTGTAATATGGCTGGTTCTTCTCTTTATTATAGTGCCTCTTCCCATACCTAAGGGACGAAACCTCTTTATAATTGGCCCCTCATCTACATATGCCCTATGGACATATAATGCATCTTGATTCATATTAAAATTATTTTCGGCATTAGCCATCGCCGATTCTAATACTTTTTTTAATATATGAGAAGATTTACGAGGAGAGGATTTTAAAATAGCTAAAGCCTCCTGAGCATTTTTACCTCTAATTATATCTATCATCTGCCTTACCTTTCGAGGCGACATCCTTATATATCTTGCACGAGCAACTGCTTCCATACTATACCTCCCATCCACTTATCTTACCCTTGAGCCTTTTTCACTCTTCCTATCCCCACTGTGACCTTTAAAGGTTCGGGTAAGTGAAAATTCTCCAAGTTTATGACCTACCATATTTTCTGTAATATAAACAGGTATATGTTTTCTTCCATTATATACAGCAATAGTATGACCTACCATTTCAGGGAAAATAGTAGATCTTCTTGACCATGTCTTTATTACTCTCTTTTTACCTGACTTATTCATCTCTAATATTCTCTTCATTAACTTCTCATCCACAAAAGGACCTTTTTTTAAAGATCTGCCCATAGAATCCTCCTCTACTTCCTTCTCTTCACTATAAATTTATCCGACTGTTTTTTAGACTTTCTTGTTTTATAACCCTTCGTAGGCTTACCCCAAGGAGTAACAGGTGTACCACCTGTACCAGTCTTACCTTCTCCACCACCGTGAGGGTGATCTATAGGGTTCATAGCCACTCCTCTAACTTTTGGCCTTCTTCCAAGATGTCTACTTCTACCTGCTTTACCTATACTTATGTTTATATGATCAAGATTTCCAACCTGTCCAATTGTAGCCCTACATCTTAAATCTATAAGCCTTACCTCTCCAGAGGGCATTCTTACATGTGCGTATGCACCCTCTTTTGCCATAAGTTGAGCAGATGCACCCGCTGATCTTGCAATTTGACCGCCTTTTCCAATCTTAAGTTCTATATTATGGATAAAAGTACCTACTGGAATATTGGCAAGAGGCAGAGAATTTCCCGGTCTAATTTCTGCATTTTTGCCTGACATTAGAACATCACCTACATTTACTCCAACAGGGGCTATTATATATCTCTTTTCTCCGTCTACATATGTTAAAAGGGCAATCCTTGCCGACCTATTGGGATCATACTCAATAGATGTAACCTTTGCTGGGATATCATCCTTATCTCTTTTAAAATCTATAATTCTATAAAGTCTTTTATGACCTCTACCTCTATGTCTTACAGTTACTCTTCCCCCAGAATTTCTTCCACCTTTCTTCTTGAGGGAGATTACAAGAGACTTCTCGGGCTCATCTTTAGTAATTTCTGCAAAATCCGGATAGCTTGTAAATCTCATACCGGGAGATGTTGGTTTCATCTTTTTTATTCCCATAATTTATCCTCCTTACTATGCTCCCTCAAAACCTTTCAATGTTTCTCCAGGCTTGAGTGTAATTATAGCCTTCTTCCAGGAAGACTTCTTTCCCTCAAACCTGCCAAGCCTTTTGGGTTTTGCTGGCATTTTTATTATATTTACTTTAACCACATCTACACCAAACTTATTTTCTATGGCTTCTTTTACTTCTGTTTTAGTAGCTCTTGGATGTACCTTAAATACGTATTTCGATTCTGCTTGCAACCCTACTGTCTTTTCAGTAATAACAGGTTGAATTAATACATCACTGGGATGTTTCATTTCCAAAGACCTCCTTAAATCTATCAAAAGCCGCTTTAGTTAGTATCAATTCATCATATTTTAAAAGTTCATATACTGTAACATAATCAATTCTCTGTGCAAAAACTCCTGGAATATTCCTTGCAGAAAGATATATATTCTTGTAATTATCTACATCAGATGTAACTATCAATGCTGATTTGGCAGTTTTTATATTCTTCAGATATTCTGACATCTCCTTTGTCTTAGGGGTACTCATAGGCAAAGAATCAATAACCTTTACCTTTCCTTCTCTCATTTTTAACAAAAAAGCGCCTTTTATAGCCTTTTTCTTTGCTTTTTTCCCAATAGAAAAGCTATAATCCCTTGGATGAGGGCCAAATACAACCCCTCCACCTTTCCATAGAGGAGACCTTATTGTACCTGCTCTTGCACGACCTGTACCCTTTTGTCTCCAAGGCTTTCTACCTCCACCTCTTACTTCTCCTCTGGTTTTCGTAGCTGCAGTACCAGCCCTCTGATTGGCAAGATAGCTCTGCACAGCATCGAAGAGAAGTTGTTTATTAACCTTCTCTTTTAACAAAATATCGCTTATCTCTACTTTACCTACTTCTTCTCCTTTTATGTTATATAAAGATAGATTAGCCACTATTTCTTCCTCCCCTCTTGTAACTTGTATAAGTAGACAATACTTCCATTAGGACCAGGAACTGCTCCTTTTATAAGAACCACTCCCCTTCCTTCATCTACTTTTACTATTTCGAGGTTTTTTACAGTAACTGTTTCATGCCCCATATGTCCTGCCATTTTCAATCCCTTAAAGACCCTTGAAGGATCCGAGCTTTGACCAATAGAACCGGGTTTCCTATGGTTTTGGGAACCATGAGTCTTGGGACCTCCTCCAAAACCATGTCTTTTCATTACTCCTTGAAATCCTCTACCTTTGGAAATGCCTGTAACTTTTATCTTTTCTCCAGGAGTAAAGATAGTTACATTTAGTTCATCTCCAATCTTATAATCAGATATATTCTCCAATCTAAATTCTTTTAAAATCTTTTTTGGTTCTACGCCCTGTTTGGCAAAATAACCTTTCTGTGGTTTTCTTACCTTTTTTTCTTTAATAAATCCATAACCCAATTTTAAAGCTGTATAATTATCCCTCTCAGGAGTTCTAATATCCACTACTGTACATGGTCCTGCCTTTACGACTGTTACTGGGATAACCTCTCCAGCTTCATTAAATATTTGAGTCATTCCTACTTTTTCCCCTATAAGTCCAAGTGCCATCTTAACACCTCCTATTGCTAATACTTAACCTCCACATTTACCCCAGATGGCAGTTCCAAGGATTGTAAAGCTGCTATTACCTCATCGTTAGGTTCAATCAAATCTATAAGTCTTTTATGAATCCTAATTTCAAACTGCTCTCTGGACTTCTTGTCTATATGAGGGGAACGATTTACTGTATACAGTCTACGCTCCACAGGAAGTGGAATAGGACCAGACATCTTTATTCCTACCCTTTTTACCACTTCCACTATCTTTTTTACTGATTGATCCAAAGTTCTATGATCATAAGATTTAATCTTGATTCTCACTCTGTTTTTTTCCATATGTTCCACTCCCCTCTTACTCAATAATCTCAGTTATAACTCCTGCACCTACAGTCCTACCACCTTC
>CAYWXH010000023.1:0-24910 GCA_964462295.1 uncultured Atribacterota bacterium | reverse complement strand
TTTTTGGAAATAATAGAGGGAATGAATGCTGCTATTATAAGCCATAAGCCCAAAATTACATTTACCCAGTTTGCCCACATATTGAGCACCTCCTTAGTTAAATTTATTTTCTTATTACTACATTCATATTATAATATAATTATATGAATATGTCAATAACATGGCATAAATTTTTTATTTAATTTTTTTCTTACCCCTATCGACCCCTATTATAAGGGGTATCAAGGGTATGAATGATTAATTTCTGAAAGTAAGAGGCCTTAAGTAAAGATAAAGTCTTAAAGTAAAATTACTATAGATCATGCAGTCTTTGTAACCCACATTTATGTTATTGCAAGGGATCTACATTTTGGGCAAGAAAGCAATCTTTAGTGCACGCGACTGTCATTCTCCCCCACTCCGTCATTGCAAGGAGGAGCGTCTTTTGCTCCGACGTAGCCATCTCTGTTGCCCGCAAAGAGAGATTGCCACGGCTCACAAAACGAGCCTCGCAATGACAGCGTAGGAGAACAGGAGAATTGGCTCTCGGAGATTGCCACGCACCACTTCGTGGTACTCGCAATTACGATTCCAAATGGGCGGCCTTCCCCCCAATCGTCATTGCGAGGAGCAAAGCGACGAAGCAATTTCTAGTCCCTGAGGACCACACGGCCCCTACTCCGTCATTGCGAGGAGTGCCGCAGGCACGACGAAGCAATCTCTGGTACCCAAGGTACATTGGGGCCACAAAAGAGAGATTGCCACGGCCCTTTCAGGGCCTAGCAATGACAAGAAAAGGATAAGAAAGCTCACAATGAGGATCGTGAAAAAATTTATAATGATAAGATGAGTAGAAAGTTTACTATAGCATATAAAGAGAACGCATTAAAAAATTTTCAAAAAACTGAGATATAAAAAGCTTATATCTCTATATTCTTTTATATGGGATATCCTACTATAAATTGACCCCCAACAAATATTAATATTTTTGACATGTTAGGATAGTTGTGATAAAATTTAAAAAAAATAATAGCATTCGGAGGGTTTTATATGAAGCCGTTAGAAGGCATAAGAGTATTAGATTTTACCCATGTACTTGCAGGTCCATATGCTACTATGATTCTTGGGGATCTTGGTGCAGAGGTTGTTAAAATTGAAAGGCCTAAAATAGGAGATGACTCAAGGGGTTTTGGTCCATACAAAAATGGAGAGAGTGCATATTTTGCCAATATAAACAGAGATAAATATGGAATCGTTTTAGACTTAAAGTCTTCTAAAGCAAAGGATATAGTAAGAGAACTTGTAAAAAAGAGCGATGTAGTTATAGAAAATTTTAAACCAGGGACAATGGAGAAACTTGGTTTTTCCTATGAAGAATTCTCAAAGATAAATCCACGCATTATTTATGTCTCTATTTCAGGTTTTGGTAAAACAGGTCTTTATAAAGATCGCCCCGGATATGATATGATAGTGCAAGCATTTGGTGGTATTATGAGTATTACAGGACCGGAAGGAGGTCCCCCTGTAAGAGTTGGTACGTCAGTAGGTGATATTACAGCTGCCCTTTTTGCATCCATTGGAATACTTTCTGCACTTATAGCAAGAGAGAAAACAGGTAGAGGTCAGTTTATAGATGTAGCCATGCTTGATTGTCAGCTTGCCATATTGGAAAATGCTATTATGCGTTACTATATAGCAGGGGAGATCCCGGGGCCACTAGGAACAAGGCATCCATCTATTGTACCTTTTCAGGCGTTTATGGCAAAGGATGATTGGATTGTTATAGCTGTAGGAAATGATAATCTTTGGGCAAAGTTTTGTAAAGCAGTAGGTAGAGAAGAGCTTATAGATGATCCAAGATTTAAAACAAATCCGAAAAGATTAGAAAACTATAAGACTTTAAAACCTATAATAGATGAAATAATATCAGAAAAAACAGTAAATGAATGGCTTGAGATTTTTACAAAAGCAGGGGTCCCTTCTACTAGAATAAATACAATTGATAAAACAGTGAATGACCCACATGTAAAAGCTAGGGGTATTTTACAAAATGTAAAACATCCTGTAATTGGAGATATGCTTATCCCTAAGCTTCCAATTATGTTCTCTGATACACCTTCAGACATAGATAGACCTGCTCCACTCTTGGGTGAACATAGTGAGAAGATATTAAGAGAGCTTCTTGGATTCAATGACAAGGAGATAGAAGCATTAAAAGAAGAGGGGGTTTTAGGATAATAGAGATAAATTAAAACGAAAGGGGGTATTTTTATGAATTTTAAGAGAATTCTTGGTCTGTTTATCTTTGTTGGTCTTTTGGTTATGGTATTTAGTCTTCCATCTTTTGCAAAATCTGGAACATTGGTATTTTTAGAAACCAATGATTTACAAAGTGCTGTAGTTCCCTTTAAAGCAAAGGTTTATGTGGATGGAAAAAAGGTAAAGAAGATGGTTGGAGGACTTGCCAGAGTTGCTACCTTCTATAAAAAGAATTTGGAAGAATATGGAGATAGGGTGATACTTGTATCAGGAGGAGATGATACGATTGGTCCTCTCTATTATTATTTCCACGGAAAGCCTGAATATAGAGGTATGAGTCTTGCAGGTTATTCTGTAGTAGCTCCGGGAAATCATGAGTTTGATTTAGGGCCTGCAGTCTATGCAGAGGCTATAGATAATGCAAGCTTTGATATTATAAGTGCTAACTTAAAGGTTAAATATCCATTACTTGTTGGTAAAATTAAACCATATGTTATAAAGAAAATGGGAAATTTGAAAGTAGGATTTTTTGGGCTTATGACATCTGAATTACCTGTAGTTTCTAATGCAGGTGAAGGAGTAAGTGTTGAAGGAGACTATGTAAAGGTAGCAAGAGAGATGATAAATACCTTAAAGAAGGAAGGGGCAGATGTTATTGTAGCTGTTACACATATTGGCCTTTCTGAGGATATAAAACTTGCAAAGGCTGTATCTGGAATAGCTGTGATCCTTGGAGGGCACAGTCATAGTCTTACAAAAGAAGCCAAAGTAGTAGAAGGTCCAAATGGTTGGAAAACTGTAGTAGTTCAGGCAGGGGCAAGAGCTATGTATGTAGGAAAATTGGTGGCACCTATAGAAAACGGAAAAGTAATGATAGATAAAATGAAATGGAATATTGTACTAATGGATGAAAAAATCCCTTCTGATCCTGTAGTTTCTGCATACCTTGAACCAATGATAAAGGCAATGGATGAGAAGCTTTCTGCTCCTATTGGCGAGTCTTTGGTAGATCTTGACGCAAGAAAAAAGGCGGTAAGAGCCGGAGAGTCTAATCTTGGTGATTTTATAGCAGATGCCTTCCGTTGGAAGTTTAAGGGAGATATTGCACTTACTAATGGTGGAGGTATAAGAGGTGACAAGATATACCCGAAGGGTTTTATAAGTTATAAAACGCTTACCCAAATTCATCCATTTGGAAATACCGTAGTGATTGCAAATCTTACAGGAGAAGACATAAAAAAGGTATTAGAAATTTCAGCATCTGCTTTAATTGGGCCAAATGATAACTATGATGGCAAAAAGAGAACTCCAACTGGAGGATTTCTCCAGGTATCAGGACTTAAGGTAACATACGACTTAACGAAACCGCCTACAATAATAGATAACACAGGGAAAGTGGAAAAATGGGGAAATAGAGTTGTTAAGGTAGAGGTGTTAAAGAATGGAGAATGGACTTCTCTTGATCCTAAAGCAACTTATAAGGTAATTACAAATAGTTGGACAGGACATGGTGGTGACAAATACTTTATATTTAAGCAGAAAGGTGTATATGATACCACAATGCCTATAGTAGATGTAATGGCAGAATATATAAAGTATTTGGGTGGTAAAATAGCGCCAAAAGTAGATGGAAGGATTGTTATTTTAAGATAAAATAGAAATTTCCTAAATATTTTTGATTTTATAGTTGACTATATACACTATTTATGCTATACTGAATCCAGCAAGTATTTTGCTTGTGAGTAAAGTTTTAGGAGGCGTAAAGTTTTGAGCGAGAAAGGTAAAGTTAAGTGGTTTAACGCAAGTAAGGGGTATGGTTTTATTGAGAGAGAGAATGATTCTGATGTTTTTGTTCACTATTCTGCAATTGTAGGTGATGGTTACAAAACATTAGAAGAAGGACAAGAAGTTGAGTTTGATATCGTTCAGGGAGAACGTGGACCTCAAGCATCTAATGTAAAGAAGCTTAGCTAATATTCTAACAACAGAAAAAATTAAAGAAACCCCGATAAATTTCGTGTTTATCGGGGTTTCTTTTTATGTTATAATAGAAATAAGAAAAAATAGATAAGGAGGAGACAATATGGAAGTAATATTTAAAGGAAGACATGTAAGTATACCAGACAATATAAAAGAATACATTCAAAAGAAACTTGTACCTGTGGAAAGACACCTTGAGAATATAGACAATATTACAGTAGTAGCATCATCAGTGAAGAACACTACCTCCATAGAAGTTACTGTAAATGCAAAAGGTCTTATTATAAGAGCCCAAGAAAGTGGCATGGATTGGAGAAATGTAGTAGATGATGTGGTAGAAAAATTAGAATCTCAGATAAGAAAGTATAAAGGAAAAAAGTATGATAGATTTAGAAAAGGGTACGAATTTGAACCGATAGAAGAAGAGGAAGAAGAGGAAAGTGTTAAGATAGATAAGGTAAAAGAATTTACTATGAAACCTATGAGTGCGGAAGAGGCTGTTTTACAGATGGAACTTTTGGGGCATAATTTCTTTGTCTTTAGAGATGCAGATACAGATAAGATAAATGTAGTTTATAAGAGAAAAAATGGGGGGTATGGATTAATAATCACAAACTAAAATGATAAAGTGGATAAAAAAGATTATTGCTTCAGATGAAGCAAGATTAAAGAAGCTTTGGAAGATTGTTGATAAAGTAAATTCATTAGAAGATGGGCTTAAAAAACTATCCGATGAAGAACTTGCATCATACACCCCAAAATTTAAAGAGAGATTATCTAAGGGAGAGAGTCTTGATGATATTCTCCCTGAGGCATTTGCTGTAGTAAGAGAAGCAGCAGTACGGACTATAGGGATGAGGCACTTTGATGTGCAGGTGCTTGGCGCTATTGTTCTTCACCAGGGAAAGATTGCAGAGATGAAAACAGGTGAGGGTAAGACATTGGTTGCCACTATGCCTGCATATCTCAATGCTTTATCTGGTGAAGGTGTCCATATTGTTACTGTAAATGATTATCTGGCAAAGAGAGATAGAGAATGGATGGGGCCTGTTTATGAGTTTTTAGGGCTTAAAGTTGGAGTTCTTCAGCATGATCAGGGTTTTTCTGAGAAGAAAGAGGCCTATCTTGCAGATATTACTTACGGTACAAATAATGAATTTGGCTTTGATTATTTAAGAGATAATATGGCCCTCCAGGAGGAAGAGCTTGTTCAGAGGGGTCATAATTATGCGATAATCGACGAAGTAGATAGTATACTTATTGATGAGGCACGGACCCCACTTATCATTTCCGGACCTTCTGAGGGCTCTGTAGATATCTATTATAAGGCCAATTTGGTCGCCAAGAGACTAAAGAGGGATATAGATTTTGAGGTAGATGAAAAGACTAAAAATGTTACACTAAAAGAAGAAGGGGTAAAAAAGGCAGAAGAACTTTTTAAAGTTAGCAATCTCTATGAGCCTTCTAATTCAGACCTACTTCATGCCCTCATTCAAGCCCTTAAAGCCCATAGTTTATTTAAGAGAGATGTTGATTATATAGTAAAAGATGGAGAAGTTATTATAGTAGACGAATTTACAGGAAGACTTATGTTTGGAAGGAGATATAGTGATGGACTGCACCAGGCGATAGAGGCAAAAGAGGGGGTAAAGATTAAGAAAGAAAATCAAACCCTTGCGACAATAACACTTCAGAACTATTTCCGCATGTATAAAAAAATTGCAGGTATGACAGGTACTGCAAAAACTGAAGAAGAAGAATTTTTAGAAATTTATGGCATGGAAGTAATGGTTATCCCTACAAATAAACCTATGATAAGAATAGATTATCCTGATGTGGTCTACAGGACAAAAAAGGAAAAATTTGATAGGATAGTAGAGGAGATAAAGGAATCCCATGAAAAGGGAAGGCCTGTTTTGGTAGGTACTACTTCTATTGAAAATTCTGAAAAAATAAGTAAAATGCTGAAAAGACTCTCTATCCCACACGCTGTACTTAATGCAAAGTATCATGAAAAAGAAGCCCAGATTATTGCAAAGGCCGGAGAAAAAGGTGCAGTTACTATTGCTACAAATATGGCAGGGCGTGGTACAGATATTGTACTTGGAGAAGGTGTTGTAGAGCTTGGGGGGCTCTATGTAATAGGAACAGAAAGACATGAAAGTAGGCGCATAGATAATCAATTAAGGGGAAGAAGTGGAAGACAAGGAGACCCTGGGGCATCTCGATTTTTTCTCTCTCTCGAAGATGACCTTTTAAGGCTTTTTGGTGGGGATATGCTTTCTAATATTATGAATAAGCTTAACATAGAAGAAGGTACTCCAATAGAACATCCTCTTATCTCTCGTGCGATAGAACGTGCACAAAAACGGGTTGAGGCAAGGAACTTTGAAATAAGAAAACAACTCTTAGAATATGATAATGTAATGGAAAAACAGAGAAACATTATTTATAGCGAGCGTATGAAGGTTTTACGACAAAAGGATATAAAACACCACATATTGGATATGATAGATGACCTTATTGATACTATGGTAGATATCTATACTTATAAGGATAAATATCCTGAAGAATGGGAGTGGGAGAATTTATACAGAAGAGAGGAAGACCTCTTCGGGAAAAAAATAGATCTTACAAAAGAAGAAATAATGGACCAAACTATTGATGGACTTAAGGAATTCTTAAAAGAGAAGTATCGGGCTTTATATGATGCCAAAGAAGAAGAGATAGGAAAGGAAACCTTTAGAGAAATAGAGAGATTTGTCCTTTTAAGAACTGTAGATATTAAGTGGAAAGAGCATCTTCTCAATATGGACCATCTAAAAGAAGGGATTGGATATAGGGCATATGGACATAGAGACCCATTTATAGAGTATTCTCGAGAGGCCTTTGAGATGTTCCAAGATATGATATATTCTATTAAAGAAGATACAGTAAGAATGCTTTATAGAGTCTCTTTAGAACCACCTGAAGAAGAAAAGAGGGTAGAGAGAAAAGCACCTACTAAGAAAAAAAAGAAAAAGAAAAAGGCAAAGGTGAAAAGAAACTGAGTGTCAAATATACTTTTTCTTATTATAGGGGGAATATTATTAGCGTATACTTTTCCCCCTTATAATTTTTCTATATTTTTATATTTCTCTTTTATCCCATTTTTCTTGTGGCTAAAAGAGAGGGAAGGCATCCTAAAGCGAATAGGTGGTGCCTTCCTATTTTATTTTTCTTTTGCTATTTTTATATCTTTCCCCATATATTCTCTTATTGAAACCTCCTTTTTCCAATATTTGACATATCCCTATTTAATAGATATAAGTTTATCTATTTTAGTTTATTTAATCCTCATCTTTCTTTATAGCATTCCATATCTTATATATGCTTTAGGAATTCCTTATTTTTTGAAAAAGGGCCTAGAAGGTATTTTCTTATTATCTTTTGAATTTGCTATTTTAGAATATATTTTCTCTTCATTTTTTCCTAATCCATTTGTTTTGGGTTATGCAGTTAATATAGGATGGTTCTCTAACCTTTTTTCTAGATCTTTTGGTACATCTGGCCTTACCTTTTTTATAGTATTTTCAAATCTCTTTATTTTATATCTCTTTTTGGAAAAGAAAAATTCAAAATGGTTCCCTTATCTATTCTTTGGGTTTTTAATATTCTTAATATATGTTTCATTTGGTAGTATTTTACCAAATAGGAATAGTCAAAGATATAGCATAAAGGATAAAAAGACAATAAATCTCTTGCTTGTTCAAAAGGCTATAGATTTTAAAAGGCCAGATTTTTTTAAAGAATTAGAAGAACTTATTGAGTATTCTAATGGTTTTAAAACCTACCACCCTGATTTGGTTGTATGGCCTGAATCTGCTGTACCTATAAGAATTTCAAAGTATCCTCATATAGAGAAGCTTATAAAGAAATTACCCAAAAAATTGGGAACATATCTTGTTTTCGGCACATATGGAGAATCCAAAGATAACGGTAAATACAATCAAGCAATAGTCTTTGCACCAGATGGGAAGACATTAAAAACCTACTCTAAGATAAAGATTATACCATTTTTTGAAGGCCCACCAAATAAAACTTTTTTAGAGAGAAAAAATTATCCATTTAAAGATAGAAATTTTATTCAGGGAAAAAATTTTAAATTGTTCGCTATAAAAAATAAGACCTTTGGTCTACTTATTTGTTCTGAGGTCCTCTTTCCTTCTATGGTTAGGAGATTAAAAAGAGAAGGAATGGATATTTTAATAGTAATTTCAAATGAGGCTTCTCTGCCAAAGATGTATTCTTTGCTTCTTTTAAATATTGCAAAATATAGGGCTCAGGAAAATGGAATTTTTATAGTGAGGGTTAATACTACAGGGTATAGTGCCTTAATTTCGCCTATGGGTAAAGTAGTTAAAATGCTTCCATATGGGAAAAAGGGTATATTAAAGGTCTCAATACCTATCTATTCTTATCAAGATACCTTTTATAGTAAATATGGGATTACCCCTATTGTTTTGGGTTTTTTCTTTCTTGTTTTTAGGATGCTCTTGCGTAATATCTTATAAAGTAATAAAATAAATAAAATACTATATACAAAGGAGGATTGTATGGAACTTAATTTAAAAGAGAGAATAAGAGAGGTATCTAAAAAAATAGATGAGATAGAGGTGTATCTTTGACCCGAATAAAATTTCCCAAAGAATAAAAAAATTAGAGACCAAAACTCAAGAAGAGGGCTTTTGGCAAGATAGGAAAGAGTCTGAAAAGACCCTTAGAGAACTAAATAATCTCAAGAAAGAACTTGATTTTTTAAGGGAGAGTAAAGAAAAATTAGAAGATATAAAAACCTTTTTGGAACTTGCAGAGGAGGAAAAGGACCCAGAATTATTAAGAGAAGGCGAAAATGAGATAGCCCTTCTTGAAAAAATAGTTGCTGATAAGGAATTACAGATGCTTTTGGGGGAAGAATATGATAAAGAAAATGCAATACTCACAGTACATTCTGGGGCAGGGGGTACAGAATCAAATGATTGGGTAAGTATGCTTTTAAGGATGTATTTAAGATGGGCAGACAGAAAGGCTTATAAGGTAAAAATTACAGAAGTTTTACCAGGTGAAACAGTGGGATTCAAAAGGGCCACTATAATTGTAGAAGGACTATATGCATATGGATATCTAAAGACAGAAAAGGGTATACACAGACTAGTAAGGATCTCCCCTTTTGATGCCAATAAGAGGAGACATACTACTTTTGCATCTGTTGATGTGATTCCCATGATAAAGGATGAGGATATCGAATTTGATATACCTGAGAAAGATCTGAAAATTGATACCTTTAGGGCCCAAGGCGCAGGGGGACAGCATGTAAATAAAACTGATTCTGCAGTAAGAATTACCCATATACCTACTGGAATTGTTGTATCATGTCAAAATGAAAGATCTCAATTTCAAAACAGGGCTACAGCTATGAAGATATTGAAGGCAAAACTTCTTGAGCTAAAAAGGGAGGAGCAGAAGAAGAAAATAGAAGAGTTGAGAGGGGAGAAAAAGGATATAGCATGGGGAAGTCAGATAAGGTCTTATGTATTTTATCCTTATCAGATGGTTAAAGATCATAGAACAGGCCTTGAAACCTCTAATGTAGGTGCAGTAATGGATGGGGAGATAGATGATTTTATAAGAGAATATCTTCTACAGATCGCACGGAGAAAATAGTATGCCAGACTATATATTTCATATAGAAATAGGGGATGAATTTTTATCAAATACGGAAAAAGAAATTAGAGATATTTTGAATAAAAATTATAATGCATTTTTATTAGGTTTACAAGGTCCCGATATTTTCTATTATAGAGCATTTTTCCCTGGGAAGAATAAAAAGATTTCAAAGATAGTAGCAGAAGGACTTCATAAAGAAAAATTTTCTCAATATGCCTATCTTATATTAAATGGTATGAAATATTTCCAAGGCTATCTTAAAGTTAGATCTGAGAAAGACCTATTATTTGCTTATTTTACAGGCTTTTTTACCCATCTTTTTACAGATCTTTTTTTTCATCCATATATAAGATATAAAACAGAACTATATAAAAGAAAGTATCGTACTATATGGCTTCATAAGAAATTTGAGATGAATCTCGATTATGCCTATGTTTTCTCAAAGAACAGAAGATTTTCCGCATTGGAATATGTAAACAAATTCAAATCAACAAAGGGTTTTTCTCAGAGTATCTCTCTCTTTTTTTCACGAATTTTAAAAGAGACCTATGCCTTAGATATGTCTATATGTAATATAAGTTTAATTTTTGGAGAGGCTTATAGAATTATGGATTTTGTACTCTCATTTTTTGAGGCAAAGAATCCTATAAAGGTGAGGATGATTTACCCTATTATATACTTTTTTTTGACAGGAAATAGTTCAATGAGATTTCTTACACATCCAGATAGGGAAGAGTTTGAAGATGTGTTAAATCAAAAACATTCCCCTTGGACTCACCTTGAACTCTCCAGAGAATATACTTTTTCAGTTTTAGAGCTTAGAGAAATGCTTATAGATTTTTTGATCGATAATACAGAAAAAATATATAACTTCGTTTATAAAAATAGTAATGAATATCCTGAGATATTTACAAGAGATTATCATTTTTCTAAGGGGGTAATATATGGAAACCAGAAATATGGAGAAGAAGTTTCTTGGCTTTTCTAAGTTAGAATGGTCATGGATAATGGTAGATTGGGGAAATTCGGCTTTTGCTACTGTTTGTATGGCAGCCGTACTCCCTGTTTTTTATAAGATTGTCTCTGCACATGGAGTTCCAAATGCTTTATCTACCGCATATTGGGCATATGCCAATTTTATAGCTGCCCTTATTGTAGCCCTTTCTTTTCCTATCCTTGGGGCTATCGCAGATAATTCCCTTGGTAGAAAAAGGTTCTTTTTTGTTTTTACCCTTTTAGGTGTCCTCTCTACTTTTTTTATTTATTTTACAGGGAAAGGAGATTATGTATGGGTAGCTATTTTATATATACTTGCTACCATAGGATTTGCAGGGAGTGAGGTTTTTTATAATAGTTTTTTACCTATAATTTCCCCTTCAGAAAAAAGAGATAGACTATCATCTTATGGATACGCGTTAGGTTATTTAGGTGGAGGTCTTTTACTTGCTATAGATATTCTCTTTATTCTTAATCCTTCTAAGTTTGGTTTTTCTTCTCCTGTTCTTGCCATGCGATTTAGCTTTATAACGGTAAGTTTATGGTGGTTTATCTTCAGCCTCCCCTTTATATTTGTTGTTAAAGACTTACAACCTGTAGGTGATAAGATAGTATCTGTAGGATATAAGTTTAAAAACTTTCTTTTTATCTTTTATGATATGATAAAGGAGCCTGAAGTATTTAAGTTTCTCCTTGCTTTTTGGCTTTATAATGATGGAGTGGTAACAATTATAAAAATGGCTACAGCATATGGTGTGGAGATTGGTATCCGTTCCAATGACCTTATCATAGCCATTCTTCTTACACAGTTTGTAGGAATTCCATTTACTATATTATTTGGCACTATTACTCGCAAGATAAAGACAAAATATGCTATACTTATAGCCATTATGGTATATATAGGAATAACTTTCTGGGGTGCTTTTATGAAATCTGCACTCGAATTTTATCTCCTTGCTATATTGGTAGGAACTGTTCAAGGTGGTATACAATCTCTAAGTCGTTCTCTATACAGTAGATTGATCCCTCAGGAAAAATCTGCCCAATTTTTTGGCCTTTATGCCCTTTCATCAAAGTTTTCCACTATCCTCGGACCATTGGTATTTGGTATTGTAGCTCAATTTACAGGAAGTGGACGTAATTCTATATTTTCATTAGTTGTATTTTTTATAGTAGGTGGACTATTACTTTTAAAGGTGAAGGATAAATAGTAAAATTTTCTAAAAAATTTTATTTTTATTCGGTTTTTACTTGATTTTTTATGTTGTAGATGGTATAATTTTCCAAAATTAATTGGATTAGTCCATTAATCTTTGGAGGTTATATGTGGATTGAACTTGATAAAGATTCTAAAATTCCTTTTTATATTCAAATCAAAGAACAGATTAAGAAAATGATTCAAGAGGGTCTTCTTACAGAGGGGGAACAATTACCTACAGAAAGAGAATTGTCTGAAACTTTAAACATTAGTCGAAATACCGTAAGTACTGCATATGAAGAACTAAAAAGAGAAAGAATTATTGATTCTTCACCGGGGAAGGGTACATTTGTTGCAGCATCAGATAAATCTCTAAATATAAAAATACCCCAGGATAAGATGAGGAAATATGGAGAAATGTTTGAAAAGGTAATTGACGAAGCCCTACAGGAGGATCTTTCACTTGATGATATCTCTGGTATCTTTAAAGAAAAATTGAAAGAAAAAAAGAAACTACTTAAAAAGACAAAGATTGCATTTGTAGAGTGTAACTATGAACAACTTAGTTACTTTTCTCATCGTTTGGAGTTAGGGGTAGGGGTTAATATCCACTCTTTTTTGCTAGATGATATATATAAGGATATCCCTGGTTTCTTAAGGCAGTTAAAAGATATAGATTTTATTGTAACCACTTTTTTTCACCTACCTGAAGTGGAAAAGATTGTACAAGGTAAAAAGCCAGTTATAGCAATCTCTTTGGATCCACAGATCGAGACAATGGTAAGAATTGCAAGAATTCCTGAAGGTTCCAAGGTCTCTTTGGTGTGTATATCAGATAGGTTTGCAGAAAGGGTTAAGAAATCATTAAAAAATGTTGGGATAACCAACATAGAATTAAAACATACTACTACTCGAGATATAAAAAAACTTCAGAAATTTTTAAAAGGAACAGATGCTATTATAGTTTCCCCGGGGAGAAAAAGAGATGTGGAAACTCTTATAAAAGATAAAGAGCTTCCCATTATCGAATTTGTATATGTTCCTGATAAAGGTTCAATCCATAATTTGAGAATGAAGATTGTAAAAGCTCAAAAGGAGAAAGAGAAAAATGGTAACCAAGGCTAAGCCAAAGGTAGATCATATTGATATTAATACCGCTTGGTGTAAGGGCTGTGGGATATGCATAGGCATGTGCCCTACTAAGGTATTGGAATTTGATGAGAATCTTAAAGCAAAGGTGGTTCATTTGGAAAAATGTATTAATTGTAAATTGTGTGAGCTTTTATGTCCAGAACTTGCAGTATCTGTTGAGGAGGAGGCATAATGGGCAAAGAAGTTAGATTAATGCAGGGGAATGAGGTGGTAGTAGAGGCAGCTATTATGGCAGGAGTGAAGTTTTTTGCAGGATATCCTATTACACCTTCATCAGAAATAGCAGAGGGTTTTGCCAGAAGGCTTCCAAAGGTAGGGGGAAGATTTATTCAGATGGAAGATGAAATTGCCTCTATGGCTGCAACCATTGGGGCATCTATTGGAGGGGCTAAGTCTGTAACTGCAACCTCTGGCCCTGGATTTTCGTTAAAGCAGGAAAATTTGGGATTCGGGATAATGACAGAAACCCCTTGTCTTGTGGTTAATGTGCAAAGAATGGGTCCAAGTACAGGTAGGCCTACAAAACCTTCACAGGGGGATATGATGCAGACAAGGTGGGGTACCCATGGAGACCATCCTATAATAGTATACTACCCTACTACAGTACCTGAAATATTTACATTTACCATAAAGGCCATAAATGTTTCTGAAAAGTTAAGAACACCAGTTATACTTCTTATGGATGAAACATTGGGACATATGAGAGAAAAAATCGAGATCCCTAACCCTGACGAGGTAGAAGTAGTAGACAGAAAAATACCTGATTCTAAAAAAGAAGAATATTTACCCTATAAACCCTTAGAAGATGATGTACCTGTCCTTGCCCCTTTTGGAATGGGCTATAGGTATCATATTACAGGTCTTCATCATAATTACAAAGGTTATCCTACAACTCGTCCTGATGAGGTAGAAGAACTTACAAAGAGACTTTCAAGAAAGGTAGAGAAGGCTTTACCTGATATATTTGCATTAAATACTTATAAGTATGAGGATGCTGAATATATAATTTTTGCATATGGCATTACTGCAAGGATAGCCAAGGAGGCAGTGAACATTTTAAGAGAGAATGGCTTAAAAGTAGGTCTTATAAACCCTATAACTGTTTGGCCATTCTATGATGAGAAGATAAGGGGGCTTTTAGAGGGGATAAAAAAAGTTTTTGTAGTAGAACTCAATATGGGACAGATGATAAGAGAAGTAGAGAGGGTCTATCCAAGAGAAAAGGTTGTAGGGATAAATAAGGTAAATGCAGAACTTATAACCCCTTATGAAATTGCAAATAGTATAAGAGAGGGATTAAAATGAGCTTACAAAAAATAAATAAATATCTAAGACATGATATGTTTCCTCATATCTGGTGTCCAGGATGTGGAAATGGGATTATTATGTCATCTTTACTGCGTGCAATAGATACGCTTGCCCTTAATCCAGATAAGGTAGTAATAGTCTCAGGTATAGGGTGTTCCGGAAGAATCTCTGGCTATCTTGATTTTAATACAGTTCATACCACCCATGGAAGGGCACTAGCCTATGCTACAGGCATAAAGCTTGCAAATCCTGAACTTACTGTAATCGTGGCTATGGGAGATGGAGATGGTAGTGCAATAGGAGGTAATCATCTTATACATGCAGCACGAAGGAATATAGATCTTACAGCAATACTTTTTAATAACTCTATATATGGAATGACAGGTGGACAATTTTCCCCTCTCACACCTTTTGAGAAAAAGGCATCTACTGCACCATATGGAAATGTAGACCATCCATTTGACCTTACATCTTTAGTGAAAAGTGCCGGAGCCTCTTTTGTAGCAAGAACTACAACTTTTCATGTTTTTAATCTGCAAAAATATCTTGAAAGGGCAATAACCAAAAAAGGCTTTTCATTTGTTGAAGTAGTAACAGGTTGTCCTACATTTTATGGAAGATATAACAAGGTTGGAGAAGGGCTTGATATGATAAAATATCAGAAAGCACATTCTATATCTTATGATAAAGCAAAGGGGATGAGTGAAGAAGAATTAGAAGGAAAGATCGTAGTCGGGGTATTTCAGGACATTGAAAAACCTGAATATGTAAGCGAATACCAAAAGATAATAGAGAGGGAAAGCTATGAAAAAGGATAGAACAGAAGTTTTGTTTTGGGGTATTGGAGGACAAGGCCTTGTGCTTGCATCTATTATACTTGCTGAGGCGGTAGGTGTTTATGAGGGTAAAAATGTAGTGCAATCTCAAGCATATACTGCAGTGGTTAGAGGGGGAACAAGTAAGGCAAGTGTTGTTATATCTGAAAAAGAGGAGATACTTTTTCCACAAGTAATTTTTCCAGATATATTGATAGCGTTTTCCCAAGAGGCATACTCCTCAAATAAAGATGTTCTAAAACCTACGAGCATAGTAATCTATGATAACGATATGGTAAAGATAGAGGATAATGTAAATTTTAAAAAATTTGGAATCCCATTTTTTAGAACAGCAAGAGAGGAACTAAAAATTCCCTTTGCAGGTAATATACTCGCATTAGGTGCATTAAGTGCTATTACTGATATAGTAGGGCTTTCGGCCTTAGAAAAGGCTTTGCTGACAAAAATAAGAGAAGAGTATCATGATATAAATAAAAAAGCATTAGAGAAGGGGTTTAATCTTGGAAGAGGACTAATAAGTAACTGATATATGGAAGTATATGCATTAATAGGAGAAAGTGGCACAGGTAAAAGTTACAAATCTTTGCTTTTAGCATATGAATATAAGATAGATTATATTTTAGATGATGGGCTCCTTATAAGAAGAAATAAGATTATAGCAGGAAAATCTGCAAAAAATGAGCCTAATAAATTTAAGGCAGTAAAGAGGGCAATTTTCTTTGAAAAAAATCATAGAGAAGAGGTAAAGGAGGCTATAAGAAAATATAATGTAAAAAAGATACTCATACTTGCTACATCATCTAAGATGCTGGATAGAATAGTTTATAATCTTGGCCTCCCAAAACCAGTAAAGGTTATAAGAATTGAAGAAATTTCTGACCCAGATGAAATTTATCTTGCAAAGAGGGAAAGACACAAGGAAGGAAAACACGCAATACCTATTCCCAGAATCCAAATAGAGAAAGATTTTCCTGGGAATCTTGTAGAATCATTAGAAGTTATATATAAGAGTATTTATAAAATAGGGGAACGGACTATTGTGCGTCCCCCTTTTAGTTTTTTTGGTAAACTTTTTATCTCTGAGCGGGCTATATTTTCACTTATAGATTATATATTAAAGGATATAGATGGGGTTTATGAAATAAGATCTAAAAGGGTAAGGTTTGGAGAAGTGGGCTTAAAAGAGATAAGATTGGAGATGATTTTTTATTATGATGTGAATATTAGTAGTTTGGTTTCAGAAATCCAAAAAAAGATTTATAATACTTTTACAGAATATATAGGTATACCTGTAGAGAAGGTTAATATAAAAGTTCTCGATTTGATAGAAAGGAGTGAGGAGGTTACAAAAAATGGGTGATTTTGAGAAAATAAAGAAAGAGAAACAAAGGTGGGAGACTACAACTGTAAAGAAGGTAACAGATAGATTTCCGGAGAGAAAAGAAGAGTTTAAGAGTTATTCTGGAATACCTATAGAGAGATTATATACCCCAGTAGATATAGAAGATATGGATTACCTTAGAGATTTGGGTTTTCCAGGGGAATATCCCTATACCCGTGGTGTCCAGCCTACTATGTACAGGGGCAGGTTCTGGACCATGAGACAGTATGCAGGTTTTGGTACTGCAAAGGAGTCAAACGAAAGATACAAATATCTTCTTTCTCAAGGCCAGACAGGTCTTAGTATTGCCTTTGATCTACCTACACAGATGGGTTACGATTCTGATAATCCATTAGTAAGTGGAGAGGTCGGAAAGGTAGGGGTTGCAATAGATTCACTTGAGGATATGGAAGTACTTTTCTCTGGGATTCCCTTGGATAAAGTAAGTACTTCTATGACTATAAACTCTACAGCTGCCATACTCCTTAGTATGTATATGGCTATTGCAGAGAAACAGGGAATTCCTTTTGATAAATTGAGAGGGACTATTCAAAATGATATCCTTAAAGAGTATATTGCTCGTGGTACATACATTTATCCACCTCGTCCTTCCATGAGACTTATAACTGATATATTTGAATTTTGTGCAAAAAATATACCCAAATGGAATACTATATCTATAAGTGGATACCATATAAGAGAAGCGGGTTCTACTGCCCCCCAAGAGATTGCATTTACCCTTGCAGATGGTATTACTTATGTAGAGGCTGCGATTAGTAAAGGGTTAGATGTGGATGAATTTGCTCCACGACTTTCGTTTTTCTTCAATGCACACAACAATTTATTAGAGGAAGTAGCCAAATTTAGGGCTGCCCGTCGGATGTGGGCAAAGATTATGAAAGAAAGGTTTGGGGCAAAGAATCCAAAATCTATGATGCTTCGTTTCCATACACAAACAGCAGGTTCTATGCTTACAGCTCAACAACCCGACAATAATATCGTACGGGTAACAATCCAAGCATTGGCTGCAGTATTAGGAGGTACACAATCTCTTCATACAAATTCCAGAGATGAGGCACTTTCTCTGCCTACAGAAGATTCCGTAAGGATTGCGCTTAGAACTCAACAGATTATAGCATATGAGAGTGGTGTTCCAGATACCGTAGATCCACTTGCAGGCTCTTACTATATAGAGTCTATGACGAATCGTATAGAAAAAGAGGCATGGGAATATATAGAGAAAATAGATAATATTGGTGGTATGATTAAGGCAATAGAAGAAGGATATGTTCAAAAGGAGATACAAGATAGTGCTTATCAATTCCAAAAAGAAGTTGAGAGTAAGGAGAGGATTATCGTAGGCGTAAATGAGTTTAAGATAGAGGAGGAAATAAAACCGAAAATTTTAAAAGTAGACCCTGAAATAGAGAAAATTCAAATAGAAAGACTTAAGGCATTGAAAGAAAGAAGAGACAACAATGCTGTGAAAAATGCCCTATCTTTATTAAAGGAAAAGGCAAAAACAGATGAAAATCTTGTTCCATATATATTTGATGCAGTAAAAGTCTATGCTACCCTTGGTGAGATAAGTGATGTATTAAGGGAAGTATTTGGAGTATATGAAGAGAAGATATTTATCTAGGAGGGACCCAAATTGAAAAAGAGATTGAGAGTACTTATTGCAAAACCTGGTTTAGATGGGCATGATAGGGGGGCAAAGGTTATTGCAAGGGCATTAAGAGATGCAGGTATGGAAGTCATATATACAGGCCTTCACCAAACACCTGAACAGATTGTAGAAACTGCCATCCAAGAGGATGTAGATGTTATAGGTCTTAGTGTCTTATCAGGTGCACACATACCTTTATTTAAAAGGGTTATGGAACTCTTGAAAGAAAAAAATGCAGAAGATATACTGGTATTTGGTGGAGGAGTGATTCCAGAGGATGATATTCCTATTCTTGAGAGTTTTGGCGTGAAAAAGATATTTACCCCTGGAACTTCTACTCAAGAAGTGATAAAATATTTAGAGGAATATTTTGATAATGGAAGATCTTGAGATATTATTTGAAGATTTCAAAAAAAAGGACAGGAGAGCGCTTTCACGACTTATTACCCTAATAGAGAATAATTTTTATAAAATTCAAAAAAAATTCTATTTATTACTTGACGCAACTCAAAAATCTTATATAATAGGAGTAACAGGTGCACCTGGTGCTGGAAAGAGTTCTCTTATAAATGTACTCATTGAAACATTTAGAAAAAATGGAAAAACTGTAGGAGTTATTGCAGTAGACCCTACAAGCCACAGGACAGGCGGGGCTTTTTTGGGTGATAGGATTAGAATGCAAACCCATACCCTTGATGAAGGGGTATTTATAAGAAGCATGGGCTCTCGTGGTGGAAAGGGAGGGCTTTCCCTATATACCCCTTTGGCTATAAGGTTATTAGATGCCTTCGGATTTGATATAATAATAGTAGAGACAGTAGGCATCGGGCAAGAGGATATAGAAATATTTAAACTATCAGATACAGGTATATTAGTTGTAACTCCTGAATCAGGAGATGATATACAGCTTATAAAGGCAGGAAATTTAGAAGAGGCAGATATTATAGTAATAAATAAGGCAGACAGAGAAGGTTCAGATAAATTATATAGACAATTTATAAGAGAACTTGGGGATACAAAAAATTCTTATGGATTTAATCCAATAGTTCTTAAGATAAGTGCTTTACATAAAGAAGGTATTTCTGAACTTATAGATGCCTTGTATAAACATAAAATTTTTATGGAGGAGAGGCATTTATTTGAGAAGAAGAGAAAAGAAAGAAATCTCTCTCTTTTCTATCTTTTGTTAGACCACAATATAAAAGATAAGTTAAAAAATGCCCCAGGACTTATTGAAAAGATAGAACAAGGAGTTATAGATCCGTTTACAGGAGTTGAAAGAGGAATAAAAATTATCTGTGATTGAGGAGGGATTCATGTTAAAAGAGGTAGATCACTTGGGTATTGCTATATCGAACCTTGACGAAGGGGTGAAACTTTATAAAGACCTTCTTGGTTTTTCTTTGGAGGGTTATGAAGAGGTGGAAGACCAAAAGGTAAAAGTGGCCATTCTTAATGCAGAGGGAAAATCTCCTAATATAGAACTTTTAGAACCAACAAGCGAAGATAGTCCTATATATAAATTTATCGAGAAAAAAGGTGAAGGTATTCATCATATAGCCCTTGGAGTAAAAAACATAGAAGAAGTACTAAAAACTTTAAAAGAGGCAGGTATTAGATTAATAGATGAAACACCAAGGATCGGAGCAGGGGGAAAGAAAATTGCTTTTTTGCATCCAAAGTCAACAAAAGGTGTACTTATAGAGCTTTGTGAGGCTCAAAGCGAATAAGGAGGAATGATATGAGCGAAAGAACCATTGATGATTTGCTGAAAGAGCTTGAGGAAAAACGAGAAAAAGTAAGAAAAGGTGGGGGAGATAAGGCTATCGAAAAACAACACCAAAAAGGGAAGCTTACTGCAAGGGAACGCCTTGCCCTCTTACTTGACCCAGATAGCTTTGTAGAGATTGATACTTTTGTGGAGCATCGTTCCACATATTTTGGTATGGATAAAAAGGTGGCCCCTGCCGATGGTGTGGTAACAGGTTATGGTACTATAAACAATAGGTTAGTTTTTGTTTATGCCCAGGACTTTACGGTGCTTGGAGGTTCTCTGGGCGAAATGCATGCCCAAAAGATCTCCAAAATTCAGGACATGGCCCTTAAAATGGGCGCACCTGTTATCGGTATAAATGATTCAGGTGGTGCAAGAATTCAAGAGGGTATAGACTCTCTCAAGGGATATGGAGATATATTCTATAGGAATACTATTGCATCTGGCGTAATTCCTCAAATTGCAATTATTGCAGGCCCATGTGCAGGTGGTGCTGTATATTCCCCGGGTATTATGGATTTTACGATAATGATTAGAAATGTGGGAAATATGTTTATTACAGGTCCACAAGTAATAAAGGCCGTAACAGGAGAAGAGGTAACATTTGAAGAATTAGGTGGGGCTATGACCCATAACCAAAAAAGTGGAGTGGCCCATTTTGCTGCAAATTCAGAAGAAGAAGGGTTTAATTTGGTAAGAGAGCTACTTTCATATATTCCTTCTAATAATGCCGAGGAACCCCCTGTTTTAGATACAGGCGACCCTATTGATAGAAAGGAAGAATCTCTCAAGAATGTAGTCCCTCTCAATCCTAATAAACCGTATGATGTAAGGGATGTAATAAAGGGTGTATTTGATAATGGAGAATTTTTCGAGATACATAAATACTTTGCACCAAATATTGTTATAGGTTTTGCAAGGTTAGGGGGTTATTCTGTAGGGATAATCGCAAATCAGCCTAAAGTATTTGCAGGGGCTTTAGATATCAATGCATCTGATAAGGCAGCAAGATTTATAAGATTTTGTGATGCATTCAATATCCCTATAGTTACATTTGTAGATGTTCCCGGATTTTTACCTGGTACGGCACAAGAATATGGTGGAATCATAAGGCATGGGGCAAAACTTTTATATGCTTATTCTGAGGCAACAGTACCCCTTCTTTCTGTTATTTTGAGAAAGGCCTATGGTGGTGCCTATATTGCGATGAGTAGCAGACATTTAGGAGCAGACCTTGTCCTTGCATGGCCTACTGCAGAGATTGCTGTTATGGGACCAGAAGGCGCTGCAAATATTATATTTAGGAAGGAAATTTCAGCAGCAGAAAATCCTGAAGAGGTAAGGCAAGAAAAGATTAGAGAATATAGAGAGAAATTTTCTACACCTTATGAGGCTGCAAAGAGGGGATATGTGGATCAGGTTATTGATCCAAGAGATACAAGGCCTTATCTGGCTTCTGCACTCCAGATGGCAATAACCAAAAAAGAAGATAGGCCATTTAAAAAACATGGAAACATACCATTATAGGAGGCCTTAAATGTTTAAAGGTGTACTTGGAGCCGTTTATTTAAGTCTTATTGCATTTACAACCGTTTTTGCTATTCTTATACTTCTTTCTCTTATTATGTTTGCCTTTAAGTTTATATTTGCCAGAAAGAAGGAAGAAAAGAAAGACCAGATCCCAAAGGTAATAACATCCCCAGAAGAGTCGTTTCTTCCTGAGGAAAAAGGAGAAGACAGTGAGGAAATTGCTGCAGTTATGGCAGCAGTTTATGCCTCTTTGGCTTCATCAGGGTCTTCTTTTAGGGTAAGATTTATAAGAGAGATATCCCCAGATAGCTATTTCTGGAAACGTAGTTATAAATTATTAAGGAGGAGATAAAGGCTTATGAAAAAATTTAGAGTAAAGGTAAATGATAAGGTTTATGAAGTTGAAGTAGAAGAGATAGGAGAGGTATCTGTACCATCTACTACCACTACTCAAACAGTAAAAAAGGAAACACCAAAACCAAAAAAAGCACCCGCACCAAAACCTGCACCTAAAAAGAGTGAACCACCTAAACCAAAGCCAACCCCTAAGGTTTCTGGAGAAGGTGAAGAAGTAAAGGCTCCAATGCCTGGAAAGATTATAGAGGTACGGGTAAAAGAGGGTGATGCAGTTAATGAAGGAGATGTGCTTTTGATACTTGAGGCAATGAAGATGGAAAATGAAATAATGGCACCTGTTGCAGGAACTGTTAAGGCTGTTTATGTAAATCCGGGACAAATGGTAGAAACTAATGACATATTGGTAATACTCGGGTAAAGTATTTTATCCGTAAGGAGGACTAAATGGAACGTATTGTGGACATATATTTTCAGTCTGGATTTCCTGCACTTACCATAGGAAATCTTATAATGATAGGAGTAGCACTTTTACTTTTATATTTTGCCATTGTAAAAAAATATGAACCTTTATTATTACTACCTATAGGTTTTGGCGCTTTGCTTGTAAATCTTCCACTTTCTGGTATTATGGATGTAGGAGGATTTTTAAGATTTATATTTTTTGGTACCCAACATGAAATATACCCTGTTTTAATTTTTATGGGCGTAGGCGCAATGACAGATTTTGGTCCCCTTATTGCAAATCCAATAACCTTTATATTGGGGGCAGCTGCTCAGCTTGGAGTATTTGTTGCACTAATTGGGGCAGTTTTATCTGGATTTACCATTAAAGAGGCAGCGTCTATAGGTATAATAGGTGGTGCAGATGGTCCTACATCTATATATCTTGCAGTGAAACTTGCACCACAAATATTAGGTGCAATAGCTGTTGCTGCATATTCTTACATGTCTTTGGTACCCCTTATTCAACCACCTGTAATGAAACTTCTTACAACACCTGAAGAGAGAAAGATTCGTATGTCTCAATTAAGACCTGTATCAAGAGAAGAAAGAATTTTATTTCCTATTATAGTTACAATTATCGTAGGATTAATTTTACCTGCATCTGTTCCTTTAATAGGGATGCTGATGTTTGGTAATCTTTTAAGGGAGAGTCTTGTAGTTACTAGGCTTTCTAATACTGCACAGAATGAGCTTATAAATATTGTAACTATATTTTTAGGCGTTACAGTAGGTGCTACAATGGATGCAGAACATTTTCTTACATGGAGTACTATAAAAATTATAATACTAGGATTAATTGCGTTTATATCAAGTACCGCAGGTGGTGTTTTATTTGCAAAGTTTTTAAATTTATTCTTAAAGCAAAAGATAAACCCTTTGATTGGATCGGCAGGGGTATCTGCTGTCCCTATGGCAGCTCGTGTCTCCCAAGTTGTAGGGCAAAAGGAAGATCCAGGGAACTTTTTGCTTATGCATGCTATGGGACCTAATGTTGCAGGTGTTATAGGTACTGCCGTGGCTGCAGGGGTAATGCTTACACTTTTAATGTAAAATAAAAAGGCGATCTTTGAGTCGCCTTTTTATTTTACATTATTTATAATCATTTGGTCAAGATCTACTACAGTGCAATAAGGTATATATCCTTTTTCTTTTGCCTTTTTATATACTTCTTTTATTAGATCCTCTTTTTGTACATATTCTGTAACAAATACCCATTTAGTTTTTGCTATCATGTCCAAGTATTTCTCTCTATCTTCTATATAAGATTTAGGATTTGGTTTACCTCGTTCATTAAAAAATAGGCTTTCTACACCTATCCCACTCACAGTTTTTTTGTAAGTCTTATCATCTAAGAGTTCTTCTGCATTTTGAGGTATAATATAGAAATCTTTTTTCTTTTTTCTTGCATATTTTGCCAGATTAACTACAAAGTTTATCATATCAGCCCTTGCAGTTTCCCTTTGATCTTCATAGTCTTCGTATGTATCTACTTTATCTAAATATACCCCGTCAAATCCTTGGGCTATTATTTTATCTAAGTAACTATCGCTTTTTCCATATATGATATCTTGCCATGCCTTCTCCCAATATTTAACCCTATAATTTCCGGGCCAGAAGGGATTTTCTTCATCTAAAAAGGATGGTGGATCATCATGCCACGATTCTTTAAAATAATATCTATAATCTTCTGCTTCTCCTATACTTAGATAGGCAATAACAATCTTTTTATGGGGTGCTGTTTTCAATGTTTCGATTTCTTTTTTTGTATATTTTTTCTCATCACTTCCATCTTTAGAGTAATCCATTATAACCAAGTCAAAATTTGTGTTTTTTACTTGATTTATATCTAAGTTTTGAAGCTGATACAAGAATCTTTCTACTTTAGGTACATTCATCGTTGGAGTAGTCGAGGGAGTTATCGTATCTATAGGAACTACCCCTACATCTCCTATGTCTATACATCCTCCTATAAAGAGTAAGATTATGAAGATTGCTATGGTTGTAATTTTAAATCTCATTGATTCACCTCTTTTGTTTAGATTGCTTATTATAGATTATACCATATTTTGCTATTTTCATATCCCGTTATTGTGAGCCTTTTCTCATTTTTTTGTCATTACGAAGGCTATCCTCTACCTTTTGTCATTGCGAGCACCACGAAGTGGTGCGTGGCAATCTCTCTTTTCGGGTTCCCTCATTCCCGTACATACTTGCCTCTGGCTACCAGAGATTGCCGCGTCAGGGCAAAATGCGCCCTTCCTCGCAATGACAAACCACACCC
>CAYWXH010000022.1:0-25872 GCA_964462295.1 uncultured Atribacterota bacterium | reverse complement strand
TGAATTTTTTCTTTTCTCATTTATGCCTTCTCCTTTACCTCTACACCTAATAATCCTGTAGGTTTTACCAATAATATAAATATAAGAATTAAAAATGCAAATGCATCCCTATACCCTGAAAGCTGAGGCATAAAAGCCACAAGCATAATTTCAGCAATTCCTAATATAAATCCACCTAATAGTGCACCACCTACACTACCAATTCCACCCAAAACTGCTGCAATAAATGCTTTTAATCCAGGGAAGATGCCCATAAGTGGATTTATCTGTGGATATTTCATTGCCCACAAAACTCCACCTACTGCGGCGAGACCAGAACCTATTGCAAAGGTTATAGAAATAATTTTATCCACATCTATTCCCATAAGCCTTGCCGTTTCCATATCTGTAGATACAGCCCTCATACCAAGTCCTGTCTTTGTCTTATAGACTATATAAAAAAGAATTACTAAAAATATACCTGTAATTATAAGACTATAAAATGTAAGAGATAGAATTCTTACTCCTTTTATGGTTATGATTTCGTCAAATATATGAGGTCTATAAAAACCTTTGGGTCTTCCTCCAAATATAACAAGACCCAAATTTTCTAGAAAGAATGATACGCCTATTGCGGTAATTAAAGCACTTATTCTCGGAGCATTACGAAGTGGTTTATACGCTCCCTTATCTATTAGGACACCTATTAAGGCAGTAAGAATTATTGAAACTATGAGAGAGAGCCACCAAGGGAGGGAAAATATAAGCATTCCATAAAAAGCAATATATGCCCCTAACATAAATATGTCCCCATGGGCAAAATTTATAAGTCTTAATATTCCATAAACCATAGAATAACCTATAGCAATTAGTGCATAAAGTCCGCCTAATGAAATTCCATTAGAGAGATTCTGAAAGAATGATTCCCAGGACATTATCTCCTCCTTTTCTTATAACAAATAAAAGATTAGAGGGAGCTCTCCCTCTAATCTTTTATTTTCGTATTAATTCTAATCCCAAATAGTATCTAAACTATGGATTTACTACTGTTACAAACTCAAATTTTCCATTCTTTACAGTTTCAATCACTGCACTCTTTACAGCATTTCCATGTTCATCAATAGTAATTGTCCCTGTTACACCTTTGAAATCTTTTGTAGCTGCTATACCATCTCTAATCTTTATAGGATCTAAGTTTCCTGCCCTTTCAATAGCATCAAGTAGTATATAGTATGCGTCAAATCCTAATGCACCAAGTGCATTTGGAGACTTATTAAATTTCTTATGGTAAATTTCTACATATTTCTTCCCAAGTTCAGTACTTACAGCCTTTTCATTAAAGTGTGTAGTATAATACATACCTTCTACAGCTTTACCCCCGATCTCTATAAGCTGTGGGGCCTGTGCGCCATCACCAGAGAGAAGTGGAGCGGTAATACCCATCTCTCTTGCCTGTTTTGCAATAAGTGCATCCTCTGTATAGTAGTTAGGAATGTAAATTACATCAGGGTTCTTTGCCTTAATAGTAGTAAGCTGTGCAGAGAAATCCTGGTCTCCTGTTTTACAGAATGTTTTTGATACTATCTCTCCACCCATTGCCTTAAAGTTTTTCTCAAAGAAGTTGGCAAGCCCTACACAGTAATCCTGTGCTATGTCCACCAATATGGCAGCTTTCTTGGCTTTAAGATTATTTATGGCAAATTTTGCGGCAACTTGACCCTGAAAAGGATCTATAAAGCATGCACGGAATATGAACTTTCTGCCTTGTGTTACCAATGGATTGGTAGATGCAGGGGTAATTAAAGGAACCTTTGCCTTTTCAAAGATAGGCGCAGCAGATAGCGTATTGGAACTTGCCACTGCACCAATTGCTGCAACTACATGCTCCTTTTCAATAAGACGAGATGCAGTATTTGCAGCTTCAACTTTGTCACTCTTATTGTCAAGAAGGATAAGTTTTACAGGCTTTCCAAGTACAGTTGGCCTTAATTCATTTGCAAGTTCAATTCCTTCCCATGTCATCTGACCAAATGCAGCAACAGCACCTGTCATAGGCAAAATAACACCAATTTTTACTTCTTCAGCTGCAAAAGATATACTACCAAAGGACAAAACCAAAAGGGCAATTACTAAAAATAGGGATAATTTCTTCATCATTTCGACCTCCTTTTTTAAAATTTTGCCACAATTATATCTCTAAAAATTTAATTTGTCAAATACTGCTATGGATTTACAACTGTTACAAACTTAAATTTACCATTTTGTATCTTCTTTATTACTGCACTCTTTACAGCATTTCCATGCTCATCAATAGTAATTGTCCCTGTTACACCTTCAAAATTCTTTGTAGCAGAGAGTGCATCTCTTATTTTAACTGTGTCTAAAGATCCTGCTCTTTCAATAGCATCAAGTACCATGTAGTATGCATCAAATGTAAGTGCGCCAACTGTATTTGCCTCTTTCTTAAATGTTTTATGGTAAAGTTTTAGATATTCTTTTCCAAGTTTGCTCTTTACAGCCTTTTCGTCAAAGTGGGTAGTGAAATAGAGTCCATTTACGGCATCTCCACCTACATCTATGATTTCTGGTGCATCTGCTGCATCACCAGAAAGCAAAGCAGCCTTTATACCCATAACCTTTGCCTGTTTTGCAATAAGTGCATCTTCTGCATAGTAGTTTGGCATATATATAAGATCCGGATTTTTTGATTTAATAGAGGTAAGCTGTGCAGAGAAATCCTGATCTCCTGTCTTACAGAAGGTCTTAGATACTATCTTTCCACCCATTTGCTTGAAATTTTTCTCAAAGAAGTTAACTAATCCTACACAGTAATCTTGTGATATATCAGTAAGAAGGGCAGCTGTTTTTACCTTTAGATATCCTATAGCAAATTTTGCGGCAACTTTTCCCTGGAATGGGTCGATAAAACATGCACGGAATATAAACTTCTTACCCTGTGTTACAAGGGGATTTGTGGCATAAGGGCTCATCATAGGAATTTTTGCCTTCTCAAGAATAGGCCCTGCTGCCATACTTAAAGAACTTGTAAGGGGTCCTATCACTGCAACAACATGTTCTTTTTCTACCAATCTTGATGCAGTATTTGCAGCTTCAACTTTGTCACTCTTATTGTCAAGAAGGATAAGTTTTACAGGCTTTCCAAGTACAGTTGGCCTTAATTCCTGTGCCAATTTTAAGCTTTCATTTGCCATTTGTCCATATGCGGCAAAAGGCCCTGTCATTGGAAAGATTACACCAATTTTAACTACATCTTCACCAAAAGAGATCAAACTAAAAGAAAGAACAAAAATAACTGTTAGAAAAAGGATAACACCTTTTTTCATGTTAATATTACCTCCCCTCTAATAGATTTGAAGTAATATTAACATGAATAGATGTTAATGTCAAGACCTGTATTAATGTAAATTTTCTTTATTTTCTTCAAATATAATTTTATCCAAATTTGACTTGGCTGTTCTATTATTTGGGTCAAGTTTTAAAGCCTGGTAAAAAAAATTTTTCGCCTTTTCGAAATTACCTATTAAACCATAAAAGACCCCAAGATCGTTATAGAGCCTTATATCATTAGGTTTTTTCTCTATTATCTTTTCGAAATAGTCAATGGCATTATGAAATGCCCCTATCTTTGCATATAAAATTCCCAATTTATACATAATTTCTATATCATTTTTTATCTTGAATAACTCCTCCCATACAGATATGGCCTCAGGAATTTTTCCTTGGTGTTCTAATTCATTTGCAAAAAGTTCCATAAATTCTATATCATATTCATAATAAGTCAATGCCTCTGCTAATTTTTTCAAGACACCTTCTTTTTCCCCAATAGTATTTAAAAGATCATAAAAGAGAAGAAAGTAGTCTCTTCCTATAATCTTGACATTCTCTATCTTCTCTAAATACTTTTTACTATTACTGTAGTCTTTCTCTATAAAATATATATTGGCAAGATAAAAATAGGCCCTTTCCACAAGTTCTCTTTTTGGATGATGAGATTCTATAGAATATAAAAAATATTCTTTTGCCTTTTTATAGTCATCTCTTATATAGTATATATTAGCCAATCCAAAGTATGCTTCCTGTCCTTTTTTTATATTAAGTGCCTTTATATAACACTTTTTTGCCTTTTCATATTTATTTATAGCCATATAGACATTACCTAAATTATTCCATGAATCATAATGGGTGGGATTTTTTTCTATGGATCTCTTAAGGTAACTTATGGCATCCTCATACTCTTTTAACTTATAATAAGCAATACCTATGAAGAAATCTATATTTTCTTCTTCTCTTTTTACTACACTTACCCTTTTAAAATTCTCTATCGCATCTCTATACTTTTCTATATTAAATTGAGAAATTGCAAGAAAATATCTATAGTCAAAGTCTGAAATCTTTATATATGATGGGCTCTCCCTATCCACATTTTTCTCTAATTCTAAAAATACCTTCTCAGCATCTCTAAACCTTCTAAGATATATAAGAGATCTTCCCCATACCTCATAGGCACTTTCAATATCTTTATTTATATCTATAGCCTTTTTTGCATATTTAATAGCATCTTCAAATCTTTTTGTATGATAATAGATAAGAGAAAGGTTTAGATATGCATATGAGAGATAGTTTATCTCTTCAGAAGGAAAGATGGATATTGCCTTTTTTAAAAACTTCTCAGCTTTTTCTATATCTCCTTTACTATCAAACCATTCTTCCATATAAGTTCTACCAAGATATGTAAGAAATATAGGATTTTTTGGGTCATCTTCCAAGGCTTTTTCTAATAATTTTTTGTTTCTTTCCCTCTTTTTCTTTAAGGTACCCGGGTCTTCATATCCTGTATGATATATTGGTATATCAAGTGTTCCTACTTTTCCTTTAAGCCTTGCAATAGAAAAAAGTACCTGTTCATGGATTCTTCCTTCAAATTTTATCTCTGGATGATTCCTAAAGATACGGGTAAGATAGTTTACATCTTTTTTGTTAAATATGCCTTTTCTAATAGAGAGTGTAGGCATTCTAAATGCCATATATTTTGTTTTAGGAAGAGTTTTTTTAAACTTTAAAAAATCTTCCCTGTCTTCTTCTTTTATATAATCATCTGCATCAAGCCAAAATATCCAAGGATATCTTGCATGGGATATAGATTCATTTCTTGCAAGGGAAAAATCATCTCTCCATTTAGAATAAAATACCTTTGCACCTAATCTTTTAGCAATATCTGGCGTATTATCTGTAGATCCCGTATCAAGCACTATCATCTCATCTACAAGTCCTTTTACAGATATAAGACATCTCTCTATATTTTCTTCCTCATTCTTTACAATCATGCAAAGACTTATCTTAGCATCCTCTGGGCTTTCCAATTCTAACTTTTTCTTAATCTCTATGTAGTTTATCTTTATTTTATGTTTTTCTATACGTTTTCTATATTCCCCAATAGATTCTCTAAAATCAAGATCTCTTCTTAAGATACCTACTATGGGGAAAAGAGAAGAATCAAGGGAAAAGCCTAGTATATTGTCTTTATCTATCTCTCCAATTACGAATAAATTAAAAGGGGAAAGAAGTTCTTTTTTGACCTCTTTTAAAAGAGAGGAGGGAATAAAAATAGTTTTACTTCCCCTCTTTTCTATAAAGCCTCTATTTATAAGGTCTACAAGGTCATGTCCAAAAATCGAAGGGATTTTATATTTTTTCAAAAAAGAGATAGTATATGAGGATGGAGATAGAAAAAGAAAAAAATACTGACTGTTCTTAGGTAAAACTTTATTCTTTATTAAGTTTTTCCATATGTTTATAGTATTTTTTTCATTTTCTATAAAAATAAGAAAGGTATAAGGATATTTTCCACAATCTTCTATTTTCTTTATAATTTCAATATTTTTTTCTGAAAATGAATGTCCTTCTATTTTACTTAAAATTTTTTTGGCTATCTTTACATCTCCAAGGTAAAGATAGAGTGTAGCTAATTTATTAAGTAAAAAGGGGTCCCCAGGTGAATCTTTTAAAAGAGAAAATATCCTCTCTTTTGCCTTTTCATAAAGACCTGTATCTATCTCTTCAGAAATTCTTAATATTTTTTCCTTATCCATTTCAATCTAATAATTCAGATAATGTTACAAATTTGTATCCCTTTGATTTTATATATTTTATCACATCCGGTAGGGCTTCAATAGTAGTTTTATGATTTTCATGCATAAGAATAATGGCCCCATTTGTAAGATGATATTTTACTATCTCCATTACCTTTTTTTTGCCAGGTTCCTTCCAATCATATGTATCTATCCACCAAAGCACCATAGTATACTTTAGGCTTGCGGCAATGAAAGAGAGATTATAACCAAAACTCCCTGAAGGAGGCCTAAAAAACTTTGGCTTTTTTCCTGTTATCTTTGTAATTATTTTATCTGTTTTTGAAAGCTCCTGTCTTAGTTTGGAAGGGGATAGCAAAAGAGAGTTAGGGTGAGAATAACTATGATTACCAATTTCATTTCCCTCATCTGAAATCTCTTTTAAAAGTTTTGGAAATCTTTCTGCATTTTTTCCTATAACAAAAAAAGTGGCGTGTATATGATTATCTCTTAGAATCTTTAATATTTTCTCTGTAGTTTTTGGACTTGGTCCATCATCAAAGGTAAGTGCTACCTCTTTTTTATTAATGGAACCTCGCCATACCATCTCAAGTTTTAATTGGCCATTATCTTTTTTCTTTATACGTTTTATCCCGGGACTCTTTTTTAAAAGAGGGGCAACGGTTTTTACTACTTTAACCTCTGGCAAAGGAGAGGGCGTAGGGGTCTCCTCTTTTTTTCCTTGCGAATTCACTACACCTATAAGTCCATAAGATATATATGTAGTTACTGCAATGGTCACAATTATAACAATTATTATAGTCTTTATAAATCTTAACATCATACCTCCCTCCCCTTCTGTTTAAATTACAATATTTTTATTGTATTTTTCAAAATACCTATATTTTCAATTTCAATCTCTATACTGTCTCCATTACCCAATGGGGCAATCCCCTTTGGAGTCCCTGTAGCAATAATATCTCCCGGTAAAAGCGTAAGGTGTTTGCTTATATAAGAGATAAGGTATGGGATATCGAAAAGCATCTCTTTTGTATTTGCATTTTGTCTTATTTCTCCATTTACAGAAAGTTTTATTTGTAAATTTTGTGGGTCTTCTATGCTTTCTAAAGTTACTATATAAGGGCCCATAGGGGCAAAGGTATCAAAACTTTTGGATCTAAACCACGGCTCCTTTTGAGAGATATCTTTAGATTGTATGTCCCTTGCTGTTACATCATTGAATATGGTAAACCCTGCTATGTATTTAAATGCCTCATCTTCACTACACTCTTTGCATACCTTTCCTATAACTACGGCAAGTTCTGCCTCAGGGTCTATCCTTCCCCAATCCTTCCTTGCGATAATCTCTTCATTTGGTCCTATAAGTGCAGATGGGGCTTTGGAAAAAAAGACAGGCTCTTTAGGTATAGTCATGTTTGCCTCTTTTGCATGTTCTCCATAATTTCTTGCAAGACATATTATTTTAGATGGTCTTAGAATAGGTTGAATAAAATGAGGCTCATTTCTCAGATAATAAAAATCTAAAAGTTTTCTCTCTTTTATAAATTGATATACATTAGAGACTAAAGTAGTAAAAGACTCCTTTAAAAAGTCATCTAAACTACTTGCATATAAGGGATTTTTCTTTTTTTCTACTACCACCTGATAGGCAAACCAAGCCATAGAAAAATCTACAAATTTATCCCCTTCTTTTAATACCACAAAGGTCTTTCCATCTCTCTTGCTTGTGCCAAGATACATAAGCTTCCTCCTTAGTCTTTTAATACCCTTATAAGACTTGCCACCCCTTTTATTTCCGGGTATTTCTCAATAGAAGAGAGTGCCCCCCTTATCCTAAATTCTTCTGTTTCATGGGTAAGAAATACCACATCTACATCATCACGAAAAGCCTCTTTTTGTATAACAGATGCAAAACTTACCTTGTGTACTGCAAAAGAATTTGCAATAAGTGCTAAAACTCCTGGCTTATCTGTTACCCTCAATCTAAGATAATAGGCATTTTTTGTATTTTCTATGCTTAAGATGGGAAGGTCTTTAAAATGATTATAAGAAAGGTCTTCTATGTATGGCCTACCGTAGAGCCTTACAATATCTACAAGGTCACTTACTACCATACTGGCAGCAGGTAATGAACCTGCACCAGGTCCTGAAAAAAGAAGTTTTCCGTATCCTTTACCCTCTGTAAATACTGCATTATATACCCCTTCTATATTTGCAATAGGGTGTGTTTTCGATACAAGCATAGGATGAACCCTTACATCTATCTTTCCATCTTCTTTTGATGCAAGTGCAATAAGTTTAATACGATAGTTTAAACCATCTGCATATCTTATATCAATAGGGTCTATACCTGTAATTCCCTCTCTATACACACTATCTATATCTATCTTTGCTCCAAATGCCAAAGAAGCAAGAATGGTAATCTTATATGCTGCATCATATCCCTCTATATCTTTAGTAGGATCACTCTCTGCATACCCCTTCTGTTGCGCTTCTTTTAGACACTGAGAGAAAGAGACCCCACTTCTATACATCTCAGTAAGGATATAGTTTGTTGTTCCATTTATTATACCCATAAGTCTATCTATATCATAAGATGTAAGAGATCTGTATAATGAGGCTATAATTGGTACACCCCCCACTGCACTTGCCTCAAATCTTAAATAAACATTATTTTCATTGGCAAGTTTTAAAAGATCATATCCGGATTTTGCGATTACTTCTTTATTTGCAGTTACAACACTTTTTTTATTTTTAATAGCCTGTTCTATAAAATCTTTTGCAGGTTCATAACCCCCTATAAGTTCTATAACTATATCAATTTCCTTATCTTCTAATATTTCTATGGGGTCAGTAGTAAGAATTTGTTTTGGGAGACCTGATGCCAAAAGTGTCTTTTCTGTTCGTGCTGCAGCCTTTTTTATCACAATCTCCTTTCCTGTTCGCCTAGATATAAGCTCTTTATTGTCATTTAGTATCTTAAGCACGCCTTTTCCTACTACTCCTAATCCTATTATACCTATATTTACAACAGGTCTTTCCATTATCCAAGATACCTCCATTTCCTTAAAGTTGAAAGTAGTCTTATATTAAGTTGACTTCCATAATTTAAAAATTTGACTAATGCCCGTATTTCTCTTAATATTTCTTGATTGATTCCAGAGATATATGGAAATACAATATTATTATGATATAATGGCTCATTATCTAAAAGAGCCCTTATCTTTTTTTCCATTCTATCATAATCTACTGTATGTGGGACAGGCGAATATTCTGAAAGATGAAGCCTCCCTCCTAAATCATTTGCAAATAGGATTGCATCTATTACTTTCTCCATGGGAAGATATGGTAACCCTACCATAACATATATCCCTATATCTTTCCTTCTATATCCTACCTTTTCCAGATTATCCATAGCATTTTTAAGTTCGGTTGAGGTAACTTTGCCGCCAGTTTTTCTCTGAATTCCTTCATCTTTTATCTCAAACCCTAAACGAATCTCTACAAATCCTGCCTCATGCAAGAGCTCTGCCATTTCTTCATCTATGAATCTTGCATGAAGTCCATTAGGTAAATGATAATATGCCCTAATTCTGTTTTTTATTATACCTTTTAGAACTTTTTTTGCCCGATCTTTATTTAATAAAAAGGCATCATCATATATTACTATATTTTTTATACCTTTCTTAAACCTATAGTATGCAATTTCTTCTACCACCTTTTCTGGGGTTCTTTCGAAATATCCACCACTTACAAAATATGATGCACAATATGTACATCTAAAAGGGCAACCTTTAGATGTTATTATTATAGCATAATCTAATTTTGGATACACCTCATAATCTGGATACGGCATAGAATCTAATGTGTATATAGGTTGAGTGTATGGAATATCAAAATACTCCCCTAAAACTCTAATAATTGTATTTTCTCCATGTCCAGGTAATACATACTTTATACCTAAAGTATCTTTTGCATGTTCTGGCATAAGTGTTGCATATATTCCCCCTAAAAATATAGGGAGATCTCCATAATACTCCCGAACTATATTTATTACCTCTTTTATTCCCAAATACCAATAAGTCATTCCAGATGTAATGAGTACAGCATCTATTTTCCCAATATCTTCAAGGTGCTTTATAAAACTATCTCTGGTGATTCCATAACGAGAAAATTTTCTATCTATTTCTAACTTTTTAATAAACTCGGGTTTTTCCACCTCCTCTTTATAGTAAGGCCCATCTCCATATTTTTTTACCTTTGGAGGTTTTTTAGTTTGTTCTATATGATATCTATCCCATCTATATAGGGCATCTATAAAGTTTACCTCATAATCGTGTAATTTTAAGATAGAAGAAAGATATAAAAGCCCTAATGGTTTAGACCAAAGATCGTATGATACAAAATCATAAATCCAAGGATTTACAAGTAATAATCTTTTTCTCTTCATTCACCCTAATAGGCCCTTGCAAAATATACAAATAGATCTGTTTCTTTACCACAATATATACATCTGCTTTTCTTATCCACTACCTTTTCAAAGGGGATATTTCTGATAGTGGCCTTTGTTTCTGTCTTAATCTTTTCCTCACACTCCTGATTTCCACACCATGGAGCTACAATAAATCCTTTTTTCTCTTCAATAATTTTTTTGAATTCTTCATAATTCTCTACTATATGGGTGTTGTCTTCTCTGAACTTCTTGGCTTTTTCAAAAAGGTTTCTTTGGATGGTTTTTAAAAGTTCATCTACTTTTTCGTCAAGTTCTTCCATTTTACACACTATCTTTTCCCTGGTGTCCCTCCTTACAAGTACAACACTTTCTTTCTCTATATCTCTTGGCCCAAGCTCTATTCTAAGGGGCACCCCTTTTAGCTCCCACTCATTGAATTTCCATCCTGGGGTATATTCCTCCCTATTATCAAGTTCTACTCTTACCTTTCCCTTTAATTTATCCTTTATTTTTTCTGCTACATCTAATACCTTTTCCTTTGTGTTTTTCTTAAAAATTGGCACAATAACTGTTTGAATAGGAGCTATTCTCGGGGGAAGGACAAGCCCATAATCATCTCCATGTACCATAATAATAGCACCTATTAAACGTGTAGATACACCCCATGAAGTCTGCCATGCATATTTTTCCTTTTGGTCCTCATCTAAGAATTTAATATCAAAAACCTTTGCAAAATGTTGACCCAAATTATGAGAAGTGCCTGCTTGAAGGGCCTTTCCATCTCCCATAAGTGCCTCAATGGAATAGGTTCTGAGTGCACCTGCAAATTTTTCCCTTTCTGTCTTTTGCCCAGATATGACAGGAATAGCAAGCTCTGTTTCTAAAAGGTCTTTGTAGACATTTAACATTTTTATGGTCTCTTTTTGTGCCTCTTCTTCGGTCCTATGTACAGTATGTCCCTCCTGCCATAAAAATTCTGTTGTTCTTAAAAAGAGTCTTGTAACTTTTTCCCACCTTACCACATTTGCCCACTGATTTATAAGTATAGGAAGATCTCTATAAGATTTTACCCATTTGGAATAGATACTACATATTATTGCTTCAGATGTAGGTCTTACTGCAAGCCTTTCTTCTAACTCTTCTTTGCCCCCATGTGTTACCCATGCTACTTCAGGTGCAAATCCTTCCACATGTTCTGCTTCCTTTTTCAAAAGGCTCTCAGGGATAAACAAAGGGAAGTATGCATTCTGATGCCCGGTTTCTTTTATCCTTTTATCTAATGCATTTTTTACATTTTCCCATAAGGCAAATCCGTAAGGTTTTATTACCATGCAACCCTTTAAAGTAGTATAATCTGCAAGGTTTGCCTTTCTTATAACTGATGTATACCATGAGGAAAAATCCTCACTTTTAGAGGGAATATCTTTTACAAATTCTTTTTCAGCCATTTAAGTCCTCCTTTTCTAATTTTCTGCAAGAACTACCCTATTTCTTCCTTTACTTTTTGCCTCATACAAGGCCTTATCAGCATTCTCTATCAACTCATCAATAGTCTCTCCATCTTCTCCCAAGGTAGATATACCTATACTAATTGTAATTTGGATATCTTTTTCATTATCTATTTGTAACTTTTCTTTGGCTAATAACCTTCTCAACCTCTCCATAATTTTATAGGCCCTTTGTTTTGGAGCATTTTCCAATAAAATCAAGAACTCTTCTCCTCCATATCTTGCAATTATATCACTTCCCCTCAGTCGCATCTTTAAAAAATTACCTAAAAACCTTAAAACTTTATCACCTACCTGATGTCCATATCTATCATTTATTTTTTTAAAAAAATCTATATCACACATAGCTAAAGACAAAGGGATTGAATTATCTAATGCATTTTTTATCCTTAAAGGAAGCTTCTCCTCTATAAATTTCCTATTATAAATCCCAATAAGAGGGTCTACATATACACTTTGAGCGATCTTCTTGGCCTTTTCCAAAAGGGATTCTATAATAACTATTAGCTCTTCTATAGAAAATGGTTTTCCGAGGTATGCATCTGCTCCTAATTTTAAACCATTTAATCTTTTCTCTTCATTATAGTCTGATGTTAAAAATATAAAAGGAATAATAATGTTTCTATTTTCTAACTCTTTTCGAAAACCAAGACCATCTATATCTGGCATATCTATATCAGAAATTATGAGATCTGGTTCAAATTTTTCAATAAAAGAAAGGGCTTCTTTTACATTATAAGCGGTATAAACAGTATATCCCATTTTTTCAAGGTCCATCTTTATAAGACGCCTGATAGAACCATCATTATCCACTACCAAAATCTTCGCTTTTCCCTCTGTGAAATTAGGCAAAGATGAATCTGAAACATTGACAAGAGCCTCCTTCTTCCTTGAAGGCTCATCCTTTTCTTTAAAAGTATTAAGTATATCATTTATCCTCTTTGACTCTTCGTAAATGAGTTGAAGAAATTCCTCTTTCTCCTCTTGGGATATAGAGTCTTTATCTTCTATAAGCATTTTAGAAAAAGATATTATCGAGGTAAGCGGGTTCTTTATATCATGTATAAGTTTTGAAACTTCCTCTTTTGTGTAAGTTTTTATCATATTCCTATCCGGCTCTCCAAGAAACTACTAATAAATTCAATATCATCATAAGTTACAAACTCAATCCATTTCTTTCGTTCTTTTAATCCCTCTAATGCATACATATATTCCCTATAAGCTTCACTATATTTACCACTATTATAATATATATTTCCAAGATGTAAATGAGAGAAAGGAAATTCTGGCTCGCGCTCTATAGATTTTTTATAAAATATTATGGCTTTTTCTTCACTACCACCCATCTCTTCTAAATAACCCTTTAAAAAATAGTATTCAAAAGATTCAGGGTCCAAAAGGTAAAGAGATTCCTTTATCTTCTCTGCCAAAAGAGCTCCTGTATAAAGAGAAAAAGGGGAAATTTTTACCTTCCTATTTTTTACTATACCACCTCTTTCTTTTTCTTTTAATCTACGATTTATATAAGAAAAAGCTACTCTTTTATCTTTTTTGACTTCCATATCTATTTTTTCTTTTTTCCTATAAAAGGTTACATTATTTAAGAATTCTTTTACATATTTACTGCTATAATTATAGAGAATTTCTTTATTTCCAAGAAAAAGATAGCCACCCTTTACTAAGGTCTCTCCAACCTTATCCATAATTTTTTCTATCTTTTCAGTAGGAAAATATATAAGTACATTTCTTAAAAAAATAAATTTAAACATTTCTCTAAAAGATTTATATCTAGAAAAATCAATAATATCAAAATAAAAAAATTTTACATACTCTCTTATTTCGTCTTTTAATCTATAATTATTAGCATCTATTTTTTCAAAATACTTTACAATATCCCCTCTCTCAGATCTCATGATTTTGGATCTTTCATATATCCCCTTTTTTGCCTTTTCTATAAATTCTTTATTTATATCACTTGCATAAACTTTTACAGAAGAAGGCTTAAAGCCCATCTCATAAAGCATAATGGCTATACTATAAGGTTCTTCCCCTGTAGAACAGCCCAAAGACCAAACATTAAAATTGGAAAGATTTTCTCTCTTTATAAGAGACTCAACTATATCAAAAGTAGATCTTTCCCTAAAGAATCTTGTCTCACCTACTATCATAACAATATCTCTCTATCCTTTATCTTCTACAAAACGTTTAACCTTAGAAATAAACTCTTTTTTCGTAAAATCTTTTTTCTGTATGATCAGATTCGAAAGCTCAAAAACTTCTCCTTTTATCTCTCTTTCAATTAAAGTAGTTACTACTATTATAGGAATCTTTTTATTTTCTTTTCTTATCTTTTTAACTAATTGAACACCATCCATTACAGGCATCTCTATATCTGTTATAATCAAGGATATTTGAGGGTCTCTGCGAAAAACATCAAGTGCCTCTTTTCCATTTGAGGCTTCATAAACATAAAAACCTTCATCTCTTAGTATCATGGCTTCCATTTTTCTTGTAACAGGTGCATCCTCTACTATAAGTATTTTTCTGTAAGGAGAACTCTTCTTATCTTCTTTTGAAAAGATTACAGTACCTACTTTCGATATTATTCTCCAATTAGGCAAGACCTGGGCGTTTAAGATAGGGGCAATTCTTCCTTCTTGTAGTACAATAAAAGAATTAAACATCTTTACCTTTTTCCTTAGGTACTCTGAAAAAGGTCTTATAGTAACCTCTTTTTCATCAATTATCTCCTCTACTGGTAATAAAAAATCTTTATTGTTTACAGAAAGTCGAATATAGTACCTTTCTAAAAATTTTACAGAAAAGATACGGGAAATTTCAATAATAGGCATAAGCTTTTTCTCTATTTTTAAAAATCGTTCTCCTCCTAATAAAAATTCTTCTCCCATGCCCTTTTTTAATATACTTTGTACATGAACAGATAATATTGCAAAAATAAAATCACTAATTCTTAAAATCAAAACTCTTCCTATACCTAATGTGGTAGGGAGTCTCAGCGTAATTTCTGTATATTCATCTACTTTGGAATCAATATATATATCTCCTCCTAATTCCAATACCTTATTTTTTACTATATCCATCCCCACACCCCTACCAGATAGCATTGTTACCTCTCCTTTAGTAGAAAAACCTGGCATAAATATAAGATTTAATATGCCTCTTTCATCCAATTTTTCTAATTCTTCTTCCTTAAGGATACCTTTTTTTAATATGTTATCTTTTATCTTATCAGGATCTATTCCTTTTCCATCATCTCTAAGTTCTATAAAAACATCATCTCCTTCATACCTTGCAGAAAGCACTATCTTGCCTGTTTCACTTTTTCCCTTTTTTCTTCTCTCCTCTGGTAGCTCTATCCCATGGTCTATTGCATTTCTCAAAAGATGCAATAAAGGTTCATTGAGTTGAGAGATAATTCTTCTATCTAATTGAATTTCTCTTCCTCTTATCTTAAAATCTATCTTTTTTCCCAAAGAATGAGATATTCTAAAAACTTGAGCTGGTAAGCCATCAAATATGGTAGATATAGGTTGGGTTCTTAAAATATACATATAATCTTTTATCTCTTTTAAGAAAATCTTACCATTATTTACATATTCTTTAAAAAAATGATAAGTTAACTCTATTTTATTTTGCAACTCTTTAAATTTACTATCTTTTAACTCTCTTTTGGCTAAAATGTTTATTTCTTTAATGTCATTTTTTCTCTCTATGAGTCCTTCTTCTTTAAATAAAAACTCACTTATAAGTGCCAAAAATTTATCTATCTTTTCTGCTTCTATGGTTATATACTTTTTTTCTCTATCTTTAACAATTTCTACCTCTTCTGGTATTATTTTTGTCTCAGGAGAAACTGTTAAGTCTTCTTTTGAGCTTTCAATATTAGATATATCGTATGTTTCTATCTTCGGGATAAAAGTAGAGAGTTTTTTTTCTATATCTTGTGAGAGCTCATTCAGATACTCTTTCATTAAAGATATAACTTCGAGAAAAAAAGATACAAGTGGCTGATTAAATACCCCTTTCTCCTCAGATTTTTTAAAAAGGTCTTCTAATTTATGGGATACCTTGCTAAACACTTCAAGGTTTAACATAGCAGAACTACCTTTTAATGTATGGAGTTCTCGCTTTATCTCTATACCTATTTCTTTTTTCTCTGGGGTGTAAGAAATCAAAAGGTTCTCTATTTTTATAAGCCTCTGGCGGGCCTCTTCCTGAAATTCCAAGAGAAGTTCTTTTAAAAATTCTTGATCATCTATCTCTATATTACTCATCTATATCACTCTCAATACTCTTTTTTACATCTTCTATTAGTATTAATAACTCTCTTAGGTTTTCCTTATATATTCTTTTTTCATCTTCTAATTTAACTTCTGTTTCTTTTGTCTTTTGAATAACATCTCTAAATTTATCTATTATCTCTTTGTAATTCTCATAAGACCCCTCCATCTCTTGAGAAAAATCTGATAATTTTTGAGTAGAACGAGAGAGAGCCTCTATTAGGTTAAAAACCATTTCATTTATATCTGTAATTTTATCTTGTTTTTTCAAAAGGATTTCAGAAATTAAAATCTCCTCGGAAAATACATCTTCAAGGTCTTTTATAATTTCTTCTATTTCAGTGGTAGTTTCTTCAATCTCATCAACTAAATTCCTAATCTGAGAAGCTATAACCCCAAAACTTCTATTTTCATTGGAGCCCCTTGAGGATTCTATATCTGCATTAAAGGCTATCAATCTTATCTGGTTAACAAGTTTCTTGACTGATACAGAAACCTGTTTTATGTCAGTTAATCTCTCTTGGGTAAAATATATATTATCAAAATTTTTCTTTACAGGTTCTTTAAAACCTATAAGTAATTCTTTTATTTCTAAAAAAGAATTACTTAATCTCTTTATGTTCTCTTTTATACTCTCTGGAGCCTTATTATTCTTCTCAAAAGCCAAGGAATCATTCTTTAACAATCTATCTATCCTTTCTATCCATGTACCTAATGTAAAAATATCACCTTCTTTTAAGTTTTCTAACTCTCTTATTTTTCCTTCTATATTATCTATATAAGTTTTTATATAATCTATTTTTTTCCTAAATAATACATTTTCCTTTTTTCGAGCTTCTTCTATCTTTTCAATTCTATCTTTCAATTTTTTTATACGTTTTCTATAAATGCTATAGAGAAATAAGAAAGCTATACCTAATAGAAATAAAAAAATATAGATCATTTTTCTCTCCTAATCACATTTCAATATCTTTGGATCTATTAAATATATAGGATCCCCGGCATTGATTACTATTCCCCAGATATATTCAAGATTCAAAACTCTCTGTAAATAAAGGGGAAATAGATAGATATCTCTAAAAAAATAGTTTTCTATATCAATAATATCATCTACCCGTATGGCAATCTTGTTACAGACAATTACATATTTAAATTTATGAAAATCTCCACTAGACCTATAAAAAGCAGAAAGATCTAATATCTTTATATCTTTACCTTCATGTTTGAAGCTTACTCCATATCCCCATACTCTTTTTAAATTCTTTATTTCCGTAAATGTATAGGTGGCCCTTTTACTTTCATAGGTTAAGGGAAGTACAATATTTACACTATCTTTAGGGATACCTATAAAAACATCAAAAATTTTTGCTACTACAAGGCTTATTTCTTTCATTTCTCAAGGTTATAGGTAGAGTTTATTATTTGCTTTATATCTAATATTGAAACAGTTTTATCCTTATATTTAAATGTGCCTTTATAAAATTCCCCTAGTTCAGGGGTAAACAAAGTTTTCTCTTTTGGGATTGATATTGTTTCAATAAGTTCACTTATAATTATTCCAAAAAAGTCCTCATCATATTTTAAAATAATTATAGTATGTCCCTTTATATTTTTCGGATCAAAAATATCATTATTTTCTAAAACCCCCAAGATATCAAAGAGAATAACAGGATTACCATGTACAAACTGTAGCCCCTTTATATAAACAGGTGCCATAGGGAAATTGATATAATTTTCTATCTCTCCTATTTCTACAATAGAATCTAACTCTATAGCAAACCATCGGGTTTTTATAGTAAACACAATAAATTCTTGAGATTCTTTATTAACCTCTTTTATAGTCCCATTTTTTTGCTTTTCTTCTTTTAAAACCTCTCGTAAATTCATACAGTTTCCCCTAAGAAATAGATTTTATAACATCTATTACATCATCTATACTAAAAGGTTTTTTTAAAAACATATTAGGTCTCTGAGGGCTATCGCCTTTTTCGTCTGCTGTCATAAGTATGACATACATATCTGGATACTCTTTTTTTACATAATCTAAGATTTCCCATCCAGACTTGCCTGGCATATTGGCATCAAGAAATAAGATATCAGGTTCTATCTCTTTTATCTTAATTAAACAGCTCTCACCATCTTCCGCAAAATCCACCTCTTTCCCCATTTTTCGGAAGACAATCTGAAACAGCCTCCTTATTGTACCACTATCATCTGCTACCAATATTTTTTTCATGATCCCCTCCTTACTATCTTGCCTTTTGCCCAAACTTTCGTTCAGTTCCCGTCAATAATCTTTTTATATTCCCTCTATGGGTATAAAGTGCAAGCAAAAAAATCAAAATAAATAAGTATATATAATAGATATCCATCTTTAAAAACCATGCAAAAAATATAGAAGAAAAGGTGGCCAAGAGAGAGCCTAAAGAAAAATATCTACTTATTACAAGGGTTAAAATCCAAACAGCTCCTGCCAAAAGACCAAGATATGGATTAATGGCAAAGAAAATACCAAAAGTTGTAGCAATACCTTTTCCTCCCTTAAACTTAAGATATATAGAAAATATGTGTCCAAGTATAGAAGAAAGGGCCACTACAACTATTACACTTACTGGAAACTTAAAATGTATCGCCAAAAGTACTGGAAGATATCCTTTAAAGGCATCTCCCAAGAAAGTAATAAGCGCAGGTAAAGGTCCAAATGTACGAAATACATTGGACATTCCAATGTTTCCACTTCCATATTTTCTTATATCTTCTTTATATATCAATTTCCCTATTACATAGCCTGTAGGAAATGAGCCTAAAAAGTAAGAAAATAAAATAAGAGAAATTGTCTTCATCTTATCTTCCTCCTTGGTCTTTCCCTAAAATCAAGGATAATGGGGGATCCATAAAAATCAAAAATCCGTGTAAGGTTATTTCGCAAATACGATATATAACCTGTTTTTAGGTATTCTTTACTATTTATAAACAATAAGAATCTTGGTGGCATTGTTCCTGTTTGTGTTGCATAGTAAATTTTAAGTCTCTTATTTCCTACCAATGGAGGTGGATAAAAAGATAGGAGTTCTTGTATAGCCTGATTAAGTTCGGATGTTTTTATAGTTTTAGTATAATTTTGATAGACATTTTTTAACTCTTCCCATATACGTTCTATGCCTATTTTCTTAATGGCATTTGTAAATATAATGGGTGAATTTTTTAAAAGTGGCAGTTCATATTCTACCAATCTCTCATAATATTTTTTGCTCTTTTCCACTCTCTTGTCCCATTTGTTAAAAATAAGTACCCTTGCCTTTTTAAACTCTTCTATAGAAAATCCAACTTTTTTATCAGGCGTAGATATCCCTCTTTCTGCATCCATTACAAAAAGTGCTACATCTGAACGAGATAGGGCATTTTCAGTCCTCTTAACACTGTAAAATTCTACATCTGTCTTGATGCTTGCCTTTCTTCGTATGCCTGCAGTATCTATGAAAATAAATCTTTTTCCCTCTCGTTCAGTTACTACATCTATAGCATCAAGGGTAGTACCTGGGGTATCATCTACTATTACCCGCTCCTCTCCCAATAGGGCATTTAGTATAGTAGATTTTCCCACATTAGGTTTTCCTAAAATAGAAACTTTTATAGGTTTATCACTTTCTTCTTCTGTTTTTTCTTCAAGACCTAAAACCTCTATTACTTTTTCAACTAATTGAGGAATTCCTGTGCCATGGGCTGAGGAGATAAGTATAGGTTCCCCTAACCCTAAATTATACAATTCCCATACATTATCCCTTGCATCTTTTTTATCTGCCTTATTCCCTACTAAAATAATCTCTTTATTATAGGGTAAGATCTCCTCTCTTACTTTATAATCCAATGGATTTAGCCCTTCACTTGCATCTACAAGAAAAAGCAGCAGATCTGACTCTTCTATACCTTTTTGAATTTGTTCTCTTACCTTCTGGGTAAAATTTTCTCCTTTCTCAAGATCCCATCCTGCCATATCTACTACTTCAAAGGTATAACCTTCGAATGTACATACCCCACTTAATCTATCCCTTGTAAGTCCACTATAATCATCCACTATTGCCGTTCTTTTCTTTATTAATCTATTAAAGAGCGTAGATTTTCCTACATTTGTTCTACCTACTATAGCTACTTTCTTTAATTTCATATTTCTTCTCCTTGTTAATCCTTAAGATAATACACCCTCTAAAAAAGACTCGGGTGTAGTTTCAATAATTGATATTGGTAAATCTAAGGTTTCTAAAAATGTATTTTTGTTCATATCATCTAGAAATTTATCATTACTATTTAGTACTATATCTGGTATCAAAATTTTATCAAATTTTTCCTTCATAAATTTTAATGTATTAATTATATCTCTCCCTGTTAGGAGACCTGTAACAGTAATAGAATTTCCAAAAAAATTATTTTCTACATCTATAAGAGAAAGAGAGATATTAGGAAGATATTTTTTCACATATGGTATGATCTGATTCAATGCCTTTTTCCCAAGCTTTCCTGTAACAATTCCTATCTTTTTATACTTTTTCTCTCCCTTTTTCTTTTTTAGAATGGTTTTTATCTCATCTATAAATATTCTACTCATCCCTACACCATCTTCTATTTGAGAAAATGTATCATAATAGTTTATATTAGGAAGAGGATAGTCTGCCTCAAGATAAAATTCATCAGCTAAATATACAAATCCTTTCCCTATCTTTTCCCGGAAAATGCTTTGAAATTTCTCTATCTGAGATATGGTATATAGCATCTCACTTTTTGTAAATTTTCTCAGAGGATAAAGTCCCTTCCTGTATTGCGTAAGACCTACAGGTACAACAGCTACAGAGATTATTCCCCTATGGAATGAAAAAAGATCCAAAATAGTTTGTTCTAATACATCTTGATCATTTATACCAGGGATAAGGACGATCTGTATATTAAGAAAAATATCTTTCTCTATTAGGTAAGAAAGTTTATCTAATAGAGAAAGTGTCTTTCTATTTCGTACTAGCTTTAATCTTATATCATCCTGAGTACTATGAACAGAGATATAAAGGGGTGAAAGTCTATATCTAACTATTTTGTCTAATTCTTGTTCTCCTATATTGGTAAGAGTTATATAATTACCATAGAGAAAAGAAAGTCTATAGTCATCATCTTTTAGGTACAAAGAAGGTCTTAAGCCTTCTGGTAATTGGTCAATAAAACAAAATATACAACTATTTTGGCACCTCTTTACCTTATCAAAGATTGGACTTTCAAAAGTAATACCCAAATCTTCTTCTGGTAATTTTTCAATTTTATATATTATAATTTCATTTTTATGTTTTACTACAATCTTAACGAAAGATTCCTGAATCAAAAATTTGTAATCAAATATATCTTTTAATAAAACACCATTAATAGAAATGATCTCATCACCTGGGCTAATACCCACCTCTTTTGCTATTCCATTTGGAGATATATCTATAATTTTACCACCCATTTAATTTCTCAATACCTTTAAACCCTTGAGTATGTAATCAATTCCAGAAATTATAGATATAAAAATACCTAAATATATTAAATATTTCCCCATAAAAATATTCAATAATGCCCCAAAAATGCCTAACAATATAAATAGTGTAGCTGATTTACCCCATATACTTGGTGTCATTATTTTCTCTCTTTTCTTTATTATAAGTGCAGAACCATATATAAGTACCGCCTCCCTTACTATTAAAACCTCAAGGATCCAAATAGGTATATCTTTAGATATTACTAAAACAGCAAGTGACGAAAGCGCTAACAATTTATCTGCAATAGGATCTAAAAGTTTTCCTAAATTCGACTCAATCTTATATTTTCTTGCAATATACCCATCAAGAAAATCTGTAATGGCAGAGATACCAAAAATTAAGGCTGCCATCTCTCTGTGAAGTGGCAGTTTGGAAAAAAATACTCCTATAAAAATAGGCACCAATCCAAGCCGAAAAAAAGTTAAGAGATTTGGTAAATTTTCTAACTTATAGCTGAAATTTTTCACTATAAATTTTTTCCATCTTTGAGATTTCATATATATTTATAACTACCTTTTCATCAAATACTATTTCTCCAAAACTTCCACCATATTTACCTTTAGGAATAGATGTGCTTCCTGGATTAATAAATATAATATTATTTTCCTTCTTTATTAATGGAATATGGGTATGTCCTGATACAAAAATATTTACTCCTAATTTTTTTGCATCTTCATAGACAAAATCTATATCTCCATGAGTTGCAAGAATTTTTATATTATTATATATCATAAAAAAATAAGGAAAAATATAGGTCCGTAAAGTAGCTATTTTATCTACCTCAGAATCACAATTTCCCTTTACCCAGATAAATGGAGTCTTAATCTTGGCAATCTCTTCTCCTAATAGGCCAGGATTATAACCTTTTGGGATAGGGTTTTTTGGACCATGATTTAAGATATCTCCTGTATGAATAATAAGATCATAAGAATCCAACCTATTTTTTATGGCCAAAAAGGAATCAAGATCTCCATGTGTATCACTTATAAGGGCTATCTTCATCCCTCCACCTCCTTTTTTACTATGAAAATTAGTAGGGCTCCCTTTTCTATTGAGACCCATGCATCCTTATCTATTTTTACATTACTTATACCCCGTGCATATCCAAACCTTATTGATTCTCTCTGAAGGGGATACTTTAATCCAAAAGTAACAATCCCCGAAGAGGGTAACATAGGAATAATAGAAACTATATCACCTACATCACCCGGTAAAACCTTTCGCTCCCCATCTCCTATAAGAAAAAGCCTATGATATGCATCCATTATCTCCATATTAATCCCTAGTTCTCGTGCCTCATACAAAAGATATATATTGGCAATAGTATGGTCTATTCTCTTTCCAAAGGCCCCAATTAATATAACATTTGATGAAATAGTTTTTGCCTCATGGAGGGCAAGTTCTGTATCTGTATAGTCTTTATCTTTTGGAAATTTCTTTATATTAATTCCCATGTTTCTATATTTATCTAATATAGATAATCCTATAGAATCAAAATCCCCTATTATAAGATGTGGTAAAATCCCAATTTTCTCAAGGTGTTTTATCCCACCATCTACAGCTATAATAAAATCACTTTCTCTTAAGAGCACCCTATAAAATTCTGGTTGTATTATACTACCATTTGCTACAATTACAACTCTTTTATATTTATTCATATCCTAAAATCTTTAAAAACTCTTTTACCCTCTCATAGGGGTTTCCCATGCCAAATATTGCATTTCCAGCTACAAATACATTTGCCCCATCATCTGCTACTTGCTTTATGTTCTCAGGATAGATACCACCATCTACTTCAAGATAGGCATTCCAATTATTCTCATCTATAATTTTTCTAGCAGCATGAATTTTTCTATGCATAGTTGGTATAAATTTCTGGCCTCCAAATCCAGGATTTACAGTCATTATAAGTATAAGATCTATATCTTTTATATAATTTAAATATTCCAAGGGTGTTGTAGGGGTAAATGCTATCCCTGCTTTTGCTCCCTTTTCTTTAATAAGACTTATAGTCCTATCTATATGTGGAGTAGCCTCTACATGGAAGGTTACAATATCTGCCCCAACATCTATAAATTTTTCTACATATCTTTCAGGTTCTACTATCATAAGATGCACATCAAATACAACATCAGGAAAAGACTTTCTCAAGGATTTTACAACAGGAAGACCTATGGTAATATTTGGAACAAACCTTCCATCCATCACATCTATATGTAAAAACCTTGCACCACCCTCTACGGCAGCACTAACATCTTTATATAGGTTGGTAAAATTTGCACTTAGAATTGATGGGGATATTATATACATATATTTCCTCCTTCTCTTTTTTCACCTTCTAAATTATTACAGAGTTTGGAGAAAATGTCAAGAAACAGAGAAGAATTTTGAAATATTAAACAATTATGATAAAATAGGTTATGCGAAAAAAATGGCTATACTTTACCTTATATATACTAACTCTTCTCTCTACTTATACAGTAGGGGGAGTATGGTATATGCTATGCCTTATGGTCATACTAACATCCCATGAGCTTGGCCACTATTTTACAAGCAAAAAATATGGTGTTTATTCTACTTTGCCTATATTCATTCCCTTTCCCCTTTCTCCTTTTGGTACATTAGGGGCTATTATAAAAATGAAAGGTAACATCCCAAATAAAAAAGCCCTTTTCGATATAGGGGCATCTGGTCCTATAATGGGCATTATATTTGCATTACCTATAACTATAATAGGGCTAAAACTCTCTACAATAATAAATGTTCACCAGTATAAAGATGTGATGTTTAGATTAGGGGAACCTTTATTTTTTAAAATTTTTAAATATATAATATTTGGAACAATTCCTCCGGGAAAAGATATCTTACTCCATCCCATTGCATATGCGGGATGGGTAGGCTTTTTTGTAACTGCCTTGAACCTTTTGCCCATAGGCCAATTGGATGGTGGACATATTTTATATGCCATACTTGGAAAAAAATCTTATATAGTAAGTAAGATAGTGCTCTTTCTTTTTGGTGTATTTTCTGTTATAAAATATAAAAGCTGGCTCTTATTAATATTCCTTTTAATACTTATGAATCCTCTTCATCCTCCCACTATGAATGACTATGAACCCATAGATAAGAAGAGAGTAATATTTGGCATACTAATAGGTATAATATTTATCTTATCTTTTACCCCTACACCATTTTTGTTCTAAATTAGATCTTTTTCAAAAGACTCCTCTTTTTCTCTTCAAACTCCTCTTCTGTAATAACCCCTGCATCGAGAAGTTCTTTTAGTTTTTTTAATTTTACAAGTGCATCTTCTTCGTCATCATCTTTATCATCAGAAGATGTCAAGACTTTTGATTTAGATGATTTTTCCTTTAAATATTTCTCTATCTTCGCATCTAAACGAAACAAAAATCCATTCACGAATTGCTTAAGGGTATTTCCTTGGAGAGCTCCTATACCCATAATTTTACCTGTTATTGCTATTTTGCTTCTCTTATTATCCCCTTCTACATGAATCTTTATTTTAGGGGTAAAGGTAAAGGATAATCCTAGCTTTTGAAGGGCATTTCTCTTTGCTTGAACCTCAAAAGTGTTAAACTCATAGCTTCTTATGGTAATATCTAGATCAAGGATTATCTCTCTTATAAGCTCTGTAAGCACATCTTTAGGGATTTCATATTCCCTAAACTCTCTGTATTGGGACATCTTTATTTTCCTCCTTTTTTAAAATTATTATTAATCTTATATTATCATTATATATTGTTTTTTTCAATAATAACTTGCATTATTTTTGAATATATGATATACTCAACCCGAAAAATATCTGGAGGGAAGAAATGAATGAGGCTATAATAGATGAATTTGAAAAAAACAGTAGAGAAAAGGTAATAGTACTTATAAAAAAATTCAAAAATAATTACTATTTAGACATACGAGTATATTTTAAAGGAAGTGATGAAGAGT
>CAYWXH010000021.1:0-26576 GCA_964462295.1 uncultured Atribacterota bacterium | reverse complement strand
TATTTAACTCTTCTCTTAAGAGAGGATTATACTTTTTATTTATTATAAACTGTTCCATGTCGGGATCTTTTGCAGTTTTAAAGTAAAGAGGTAATGATTTTTCATGGGTAGGGAAACCTTCTATAAATTTATCGTCCCTTCTTACATATACACATTTTGGGAGTAGTGTATCTTTTTCTTTGTTAAAAAACAAGATTGCAACCCTATCTGCCTCCATAAGTTCAGAGGATTTTTTGGCGATCTCTTTTAAGAATTTTTCCATATCTTCATCTGATTCTACGTTTTTCTTAGTCATCTCAAGTAGCATGTCAAGTGTGTCGTGTAATTTTTTTGTTCTTTTGGTAAGTATCTTTTCTATTTCTTTACGTTTTGTTATATCGTAAAAGTATATTCTTACTATACCTTCAGATGGAAAATAAGAAACCTGTCTTTCATAGACGAAATTGCCCATTTTGACCTCTTGGGAGCGAATGTTGCTAAATTCATTTTTTTCTATTAACTCTTTAATCCCTCTTAATACAGGATGCGAAAAATCTACCTCTTTTATCCTGTCAAATATCCTCTCTGCCTCAGGGTTCATATATATAACAGATCCATCTAACTTTATTTCGATAATAGGATTGGGATTTTCCTTGGGGAAGGTAGAGAGGTGGGCAATCTTATCTTGCAATCTCTTTCTATTTGTGATATCTCTCTTGATAGCTGCATAATTTACTATTTTCCCATCTGCACCAAAGATGGGAAATATAGATTCTTCTTCGTAATATAGTGAACCATCTTTTCTTTTATTTATAAATATTCCTTTCCAGGATTTGCCCCTTCTAATCGTATCCCAGAGTTCTTTATAAAATTTTTCATCTTGTTTTCCACTTTTTAGTATATTTGTATTTTTTCCTATTACTTCATCTGGGGTATATCCTGTAACCCTGGTAAATGCAGGATTTACATATAAAATATTTGCATCAAGGTCTGTCAAGATTATAGAATTATCAGATTGCTTTATTATCTGGCTTAATTTCTTTAAATCCATAGAGGTAGGCTGGGTTTTACTGAAAAATAGTGTAATAAATATGTCTTTCTCTTTTCTAATGCTGTGAAGTATGCCATTTATATATATAATTTCATTATTTTTCTTTTTTAGGGCCACATCTTTATCTAACTGAATTCTTTTTCCCTCTTCTTTTATAAGGTTATCAAATAGAGTATCAATATAGGGAATACTCTCTTTCGAGAATAGGTCTTTATAAGAGGGGAGAGAGCCCTCTTTATAACCAAGAATGAAATTGGCAGGACTATTTATCCAAAGGATCTCTTTGGCACTATTAAAGATTATAAATGGGGTAGGAAAACCCTCAAAGACCTCATAAATTATGTTTTTTATCTTATCCTTATCCATAAATACTTTCCATTTATAAGTTTTTTTAAATTATAAGGCATATAACTACCTATGTCAAGTAATTACAAAGAGAATACAGGAATTAGGGAATAAATAAAAAGAAAGTAGGATGAAATTTTTACTCTAACCCTTTACAGCTCCTTTTGTAATACCTGATATAATCTGTTTTTGGAATACTAAAAATACCAAAATTACGGGAAGACCTATGATAGAAGATGCTGCCATAAGACGTGGCCAATCCACCTGATTTAACTTTTGATATAGGGCAAGACCTACCTGAACTGTTCGCATCTCTTTAGAAGATGTCATAACAAGGGGATAAAAGAGCATATTCCATGCACCTATAAATGTATTTATTCCCATTACTGCTATGGCAGGTTTTGATAAGGGAAATATTATTCTAAACAGAATTTGGAATGTATTTGCACCATCTACATAGGCTGCCTCTTCAAGTTCACGGGGTAATTGTTCTATGTATTGTTTAAGTAAAAAAATGGTAAAAGGTGTAACAAGGGATGGTATTATTAGGGCATAGAAGGTATCTATCCATTTTAGGTGCTTCATCAATATAAATATAGGGATAATTGTTGCCTGTGGAGGGATCATCATGGTGCCTATTATTAGCATAAAGAAGAAATTCTTTCCAAAGAAATCCCTTCGTGCAAAGGCGTAGCCTACCATTATCCCAAAAATGGTATTACCAAGGACTACAAAGAATGCAATTATTGCACTATTTAGCATGTATCTCCAAAACATATCTTCTTTCCATACATTGAGAAAATTCAAAAGGGTAGGGAATTTATAAACCACATTTACATCATCAAGAAGTATCTCTGTATCTTTTGGGCTCTTTACCAAAAAAGAGATTTTTGTTATATGTTTTAGGTTTATCCTTTTTGTATCTATATCTTTTGAGGTGATCTTTATCTTTTGCCACTTGTCGGTCTCTCTGATCTCAGGATAGACATCTGTAGTGTTTCCATAAACATCTTTTAATCTTATTATAATCCTCTTTATGGTATCTGTCTTTATCCAGAATGTAAGATCTTTCAAAAGTCTTAAGTCCATATCATTTGTAAGGAGTGATACCCCTTGAAGTGTATCTTTTTTTATTGTTATCTCGAGGCTTTTTTTACTTTTTGGAGATTTATTTATTATGGTATATTTTGCCCCATTATAGGGTCTTACCTTTCTCCTTAGAAGTCTTTTGTACTTATACTCAAAATTGTTTATGTACCTGTGTGTAACAACTTTTGTAATACTTCCCCCAGGTATTGTAGCTGTAAAAAACATAAGGATAAGAGGTATAAGAGATGTAATTAAAAGTAAAAACATTATCCCTAAGAACAGATATCTTTTCATATGGTGTCACTCCTTAGAACACGTTTTTGGATAAGGGTAAATATTAAGATAACAAAGACAAGTATGTATGATATGGCAGATGCATATCCCATTTCAAACCTTCTAAAGCCTGTGATATAAAGATAATGAACTACCGTTTCTGTGGCATTTGCAGGTCCCCCTCCTGTCATGGTAAAGATCTCTGAGAATATCTGAAATGAACGGATAGTATTAAGGGCAATGACAAAAAAGAGGGTGGGCTTTAAGAGGGGCAGAGTAATCTTGAAAAATATACTATTTTTTGTAGCCCCATCAATGGATGCTGCCTCATAAAGTTCCTCAGGAATAGATTGTAGGCCTGCAAGAAATAAGATAGTATAATAGCCTATGGCTGCCCATACATCCATTATCATAATGGATAAAAGCGCTGTTTTTGTAGAGGCAAGCCAACTTGTGTGAAGGGGTTCAAAACCCATTATAGATATTATTTTGTTGAAGAATCCATCTGCGCTGTAGAGATAAAGCCATATAGTTGATATGACTACCATAGAGATTACAGAAGGAAGAAAAAACCCTGCCTTAAAGAGTTCTTTTAGTGGAAGAAGTTTGCTATTTATAAGCACCGCAAAGAGAAGCGATATAGTAGTGGTAAAGGGGATTGTACCCAGTACAAATATAAATGTATTTTTTAGTGCAATAAGGAATATCTCATCATGAAATGCATTTGTATAATTTGAAATACCTATAAAGCTAAAGTGTGAAGAAAGCCCTGTATAGTTTGTAAAACTCATATAAAAAGAAAAAAGTATGGGAAAGACTCCAAAGACCCCAAAAAGCACTATCCAGGGAGAAAGAAGTAAAAATGTTGTAAGGTTATATGTAAACTTTTTCTTTTTCATATAGTCCTCTTTATAAAAAAGGAAGGGCTTGGCCCCTTCCTTTTTTATTTTCCAAGATCTAGTATAGCCTGTATCTTTTTATTATAGTAATTTAGCGTAGAATCCACATCCTTTCCTTCTAATATTAGTTTCTCTACAACTTCTGATAATACTGCTTGCACCTTTGTCCAAGATGGAATTGGAGGTGCAGGTTTTGTGGTTTTATTCTGTTCGTAAAATACAAGATGTAATGGATGTTCATCAAACCATGGATCTTTATCTGCACCTACTGCAGATGGGAATACAGATGGAACAAGTTTTGTTATCTGCATTGCTACATCAGGTCTTATCAAAAATTCTATGAGTTTTTTGGCAGCATCTTTGTGTTTTCCATCTCTTGGGAGTGCAAGCACTTCTGCCCCTGCAAAGGATACATGTGCACCTTTCCATGCAGATGCCTTGGGAATGAGGGCTACATCAAACTCTGTATCAGGATAGTTATTTGAAAGACTTCCAATATCCCATGCACCAGATACATACATACCAAGCTTACCTTCTCCAAATGCCTTTGCGAGGTCTGCTTGTTTGCTCTTTAATGCATATTTTGCAAGTTTCTGATAAAAGATAGCAGTTTCTTTTACAGCACAAGATGTAAGATTTGCCTTTGTATAATTTTTAGAAAGAACCGTACCACCATTAGACCATACAGCTGGTAAAAACCACTGTTGCCACGGACTATAGTTCTCTCCCGCACAAAGTCCTACCCCATAGATATCTTCTCCCAAGGCGCTTATCTTCTTTGCTGCACGATAAACATCTTCCCATGTTTGAGGTGGATTGTCCGGATTTAATCCTGCCTTTTCAAAAAGTCCAATATTGTAAAAGAGTGCTCTGGTTCCTAAAAGCCATGGAATAGCATAGTATTTTCCCTTATATGCTGTAGTTTCCCAACCTGAATATTTGTCTTTTATCTTTTTGGCCCAATCACTTAAGTCTAATATAGCCCCATTTGATGCGAAATTTGCAACCCAGGTATTTCCAAGTTCTACTACATCTGGAGGGGTACCTGCTGCAATAGATGTTGTAATTTTATCCAATCCGTTAGACCATGAAAGCTGGACAACCTCAACTGTAATATCGGGATTTTCTTTTTCAAATTGTCCTATAATTTTTTTCGCAGTTTCATCATTCATCATAAATTGCCAGTAAGTGATCTTTGTCTTTGCAAAAGAAAGACCAGTGATACTTAAGGTAAAGACTATGATTAACCCAAAAATAAATAAAGTTTTACGAGACATTTTTGACCTCCTTTTTTTATTTAAAAAGATTTTTTAATACATAATAAATGGATATAGGCTTCGTAGAGAGTGTAACTATGTAGTTTTCCTTTTTGTAAAGCTCTTCATCGTTTGGATTTCTAATTATTAAATAGATTGGATTAGGTGTTTTTTCTTTTAAGGATTTTTGCATCTTTTGTTGCCCTTTAAACCTAAAAGAATCTACCACAAAAGATACTATGTGAGGCGATGGTGGAACAGGTCCATCAAGCTCACCTGAAAAGATATCGTATTTTACTATTCTTGGATCTTTACAAAATAGTCTTATCACCCCCTCATATTTTGATATATCTTTATTTGTAGTGTCTGCAAGGCTCAACTTGGAAGCCTTTGGGACTAAAAAGGTTATACTATCATCTGATTGTAGTTTGGTATTGACTTTATATTTTATTGCTTCTTTTGCTACTTTTGCCAAAAATGAAAGACTATAATCCTTTATTACATATGATTTTTTTATTTCCTCTATCCTCTTTAAACTATTTTCAAGATTATCTAAATTTATATGCCTATTATTTATAAGTCTTTCGAGTGATTCGTATGCATCTTGTAGATTTTCCCTTGCCTCTGCAATAAGAAACATATCCCCCCCTGCATTGAAAAATTTCTCTACCATTTCCGATATTGTATAGTTATTGTAAAGTGCCCGCATCTCTATAGCATCACTTATTATGAGTTTTTCATACCCCATTTTTTCTCGCAATAGATGTGTAAGAATTTCCTTGGATAGTGTTGCAGGTACTTTGTCCAGATGGGGGTAAATTATGTGGGCAGTCATAATAAGCTCTGCCCCTTCCTGAATGTTTATTCTAAAGGGTATGAGATCTTGGTCATCTTCATCAAAATCATATATCTTGGGGAGTGTCTCATGGGAATCAGATATTGCTTTCCCATGTCCTGGAAAGTGTTTCAATGTGCCCAAAATCTCTTCCTCTCTAAGGCCCTTTATGAATTCTTTTGCATACTCTCCTACTTTATATGGATCCTCAGAGAAGGTTCGTAATCCTGTCACAGGGCTTGACTCATCGTGGAATGTATCAACTACAGGGGCAAACAGGGTGTTAAAACCATAACTTTTTAGGGTTTTTCCCAAGTATTTACCATATAGATATATATTAGATTTTGTGCTTTTTCCAAAAGAGGTATTCCCAGGAGAAGGCATAATGCCTGGAACTGTCTCAAGTTGTCCCCCCTCATGGTCTGAAGAGATAAAAAATTTTAGGCCTTCCTTTTTCATAAGGTCATAGAGTATTTCCATATGAATTTGAAGCATATCCATATCTTCCATATTTGTAGGGTATAGCATAATACCCCCTGGTCTGTATTTTTTTATTAAATCTATGGCCTCTTTGTCTATACCATCTGGAAATCCTACAAAGAATAATTCCCCTTTTTCCATTTTTTATACTCCTATATCCTCTATTATATTTTCTAAAAACTCTTTTATGCCCTTTCTTGTCATAAAGAAATGGTGTAAGACTATGGATGCGGCACCTTTTGCCATTATGAGCTCTTGAGATTTTTCCATCTCAATTTCTGTATCTCTATATTTCCACATAGAAATTCTTTCTTTTATCTTTTTGATGAGAAGATTTAGGAATTTTTTAGGCAAAAGCGTAAAGTTCCCCCCAATTACTACAAATTCTGGGTCAAGTATAGAAATAGCAAAAGATAATTTTTCCGATAAGAAGCCCAAAAATTCTATAAGTTCTTCTTCTGCTTCTGGGGTATCTACCCAATCTAAAAACTGAGAGATATCCATATTATTTTTATTTTTTGAAATGGGACGTCCTATTTCAAATTCTCCGGATAGGTTTTTTGTCCCATGATATATTTTTTCATCTATTAGAATACCCATACCAAAGCCTATATTGTCAGATATATCATAAGGCAGAGAAAGTAAAAAGTAGACCATATTTTTTGCATCTTTTCTGTATGTCAGTTTAAAATAAGAGACCCCTGCGTTACTGTCGTTTTCTATGATTATTGGAAGCTCTACCTCTTTCCTTAATATATCTGACAGGGGAAAGTTTTCTAAACCTAATGCACTTGAAAAAAGGATTTTCCCCCCTTTGGTATCTATTATGCCAGGGATAGATATACCTACCCCTATTGTTTTTTTGGTCTTCGCTTTTGATAGTTCATCTATGATTATTTTGACTATATTTTCTTTAGAGATTTTTTCCCTTACAAGGCCCTTTTTCTTTGTATTACCTTCTAAATCCGTAAGTACATATCCTATTCCATCCTGTTCTACCTGAACTCCCAGAATATTTCCTGCTTTATAGTTAAATGTGAATAGATTCGTTTTTCTTCCACCTAGAGAGGATGGTTCAAGTTCTCCTGTTTTTTTGATAAGTCCTAGTTTTTTTAGTCTGTTTAAGGTACGAGATACAGTAGATTTTTCTATAAGTAACTCTTCTGTAATATCAGCCATACTTACATTTTTTTTCAACCATATATAGTTTACTATCCGTATAAGTGAATTCGATATATTCATAGGCCACCAAAAGTATTAGAAGGTATTAGTTGGTTGCAACACACAACTAACTTAATTTAAGTATAACACATATTTATCTACTGTCAACTTTGATTATGGGTGATTAGAGAAGTTTTCAAAGATTTTTTCAGGGAAAATATTATAAATTTTTATATTTTTGAAGAATTGTTTACAAATACTTTCTTTTCCATATATTATTAGGATACAAAAGTTTGACATAAGGTATTATCTATGCTATACTTTAGACGATGAAACTAAAAGATATAGCATGGAAAGAGATTATCGAAGAATTTTTCCCCCAATTTGTAGACTTTTTTCTGCCAGAGATAAAAGATATAATAGATCACAGTAGAGAACCTGTATCGAGAGAGCAGGAACTACACTCTTTATTTCCTGAAAGTGATAAAGGTGAGGGAATAGTAGATAAACTTATAGAAGTCCCTACTACCAAAGAAGAAAATCCTTGGGTATTTATTCACATAGAAATACAGAATTATATGGAAAAAGAATTTTCAAAAAGGATGTTTAAATACTTCTATAGGATATTTGACAGATATGATAAAAAAATTATGGCAATAGCTATACTAGGAGATAGAAGCGAGGGTTGGCAGCCCAGGGAATATAAATATGATTTTTATACTACAGAGCTTATTTATAGATATAAAGTTTATAAAATTATAGATACAAAAGATGAGAAGATTAGCAGAGTAAAAAATGTATTTGCACCAGTCGTAACAAGTGCAAAATATGCTTTACTTTTAAAAGGTAGGGATGAGGAAAAGGTATATAATTTTAAAATAAACCTTATAAGGAGTTTATACGATAAAGGATATAGTAAAAGAGAAATTATAAAGCTTTTTAAATTTATAGATATTTTATTATATACACCACCCCAGATGAAAGATAGGTTATTAAATGAAATAAGGAAAATTGAGGAGGTGAAAAGCATGCCATACTTATCACCTACAGAAGAGCTTATAAAAGAAGAAGGTATAAAGGAAGGCATTAAAGAAGGTATAAAGGAAGGCATTAAAGAAGGTATAAAGGAAGGCATTAAATTGGCCCTTGAAATAAAATTTGGAGGAGAGGGTCTTATGTTTTATAATAGATATGTAAAAGAGATAAATAGTATAGAAAAATTAGAAGAGCTAAAAGAGAAGATAAAGCGTGTAAAAAGTGTAGAAGAATTGTAAAAAGGAGCATCTTATGAGTTTTTTTCTATCGAAGATTTTTACATATCTTTTTCTTCCCCCAGGTCTATTTATCCTTTTATTATTGCTCCTTTTGCCCTTTGCGCTAAAAGGAAAGAGATTTGTCTCAACTGTGTTGGTTTTTTTGATTTTGTTTTCCCTTTACTTTCTTTCCATAGAACCGGGGAGTGATCTTATCTTAAAGAGTTTAGAAGATAGGTATCCACCACTTAATTTGGAAAATCTAAAAAATGTTGATGCTATTGTTATACTTGGTGGAGGATTAAATGAGGGGAGATCTCCTTTTCCCGAAGATAATCTATATCCAAAGGAACATACCCTTTCTCGCCTTATCTATGGGTATTTTATATGGAAAAAGCTTATGGTGCCTATTGTGTTAAGTGGAGGAAGGCCCCTTATGAGCCTTCCTGGCACAGAGGCAGATGTTATGAAAGATTTCCTTGTAAGACTTGGGGTTCCTGATTCCTTTATAATAGTAGAGAATAGATCCCGAAATACATATGAGAATGCACTTTATTCTTTGAAGATTTGTAAAGATAGTGATTTTAAAAGTATAGTACTTATTAGCTCTGCCTTTCATCTTGCTCGTGCATTAGGGCTTTTTTCAGGGAAAGGTATAACAGTATATCCTGCCCCATCTTCTTACCTTACAGAGGCACACCCTTATACTTGGATAAGTTTTTTGCCCCATGCTAGTTATCTTTACTATAGCTTTTTAGGCCTTAAAGAGCGGATGGGGATGTTGTTTTACAAAATATTGCCTAAATAAACTTGACAAATTTCATTTTATATGGTAAATTTTACAATGCTACTTTGGAAATTTCTGTCTATAAGAAAATATATGAATTGGGGGTAATACAGATGGAAGCTATAATTGAAACCGGTGGAAAACAGTATACCGTATCTAAAGATACCGTTTTAAAGATTGAAAAACTTGGAAAAGCAAAGGGTGATGAGGTAGAGTTTGATAAGGTCCTCATGATAAAAGATGAAGATGGCATAAAGGTAGGAAAACCATTTGTAGATGGTGCAAAGGTTGTAGGCAAGGTTTTAAGAGAGGGAAGAGGAAAAAAGGTCATAGTATTTAAATATAAAAATAAGGTAAATTATCATAAAAAAACAGGTCACCGTCAGCCTTTTACAGAGGTAAAGATTGAAAAGATCGAGGTAGGAGGTTAAGTTATGGCACATAAAAAGGGTGTTGGAAGTTCAAGAAACGGCAGAGATAGTAATCCTAAATATTTAGGTGTTAAGAAATTTGCAGGAGAGTTTGTCAAGGCAGGAAATATTATAATAAGACAAAGGGGTACAAAGATTCACCCAGGTGAAAATGTGGGGCTTGGAAGAGATTATACCATTTTCGCACTGAGAGATGGGTATGTAAAGTTTGATATAAAGAATAACAAGAAACGCGTAAGCGTTGTGGAGAGCTTGAACTAAGCCCCGATTTCGGGGCTTTTTCTTTTTGTGAAGATGTTTGTAGATAGGGTTAGAATTTTTCTGAAAGCAGGCCGTGGAGGAGATGGTGCAGTAAGTTTTAGAAGAGAGAGGTTTATCCCCAAAGGTGGCCCCGACGGAGGAGATGGTGGGGATGGGGGAGATATTGTCTTTGTTGCCAAAAATGACCCACATCTCTTAAGACCACTCTACCTTCATCCACATATAAAGGCCCCCTCTGGTGGGCATGGTAAGGGAAAAAAACAAAGAGGCAGAGATGGCAAAGATCTTATTATTTATGTACCTACAGGTACTGTATTTATAGATCCAGAGACAGGTAAAATTATATATGATCTTGATAGAGAGGGAAAGAGATTTGTTGCTGCCCGTGGAGGAAAGGGAGGCAGAGGAAACTATCACTTTAGGGGTTCTGTAAACCAAACCCCTCGTTTTGCTGAAAGAGGTGAACCAGGGGAGGAGAAGAGTTTTATCCTTGAACTAAGACTTATCGCACATGCAGGATTTGTAGGTTTTCCAAATGCGGGAAAATCATCATTACTTTCTGTGCTTACAAATGCACATCCTGAAATAGGGGATTACCCCTTTACTACTTTGAATCCAAACCTTGGTGTAATCTCTGACCCAGATGGGATAAGGGAAGAGACCTTTATCCTTGCAGACCTCCCTGGACTTATCGAAGGTGCATCAGAGGGAAAGGGTTTGGGCTTTAAATTCTTAAAACACATAGAGCGCGTAGGGCTTTTGGTCTTTGTTTTAGATGTTTCTCTACCTAATTGGAAGGAAAATTTTTACCTTTTAAGAGAAGAGCTTAAAAGATATAATCCAGAGATTTCAAAAAAAGAGGCACTTTTGGTCCTAAATAAGATAGACCTTATAGATGATGTAAGATCTGTTGAAAATGTGGCAAAAGAGGAGTTTTCTCTACCTGTAATATCTGTATCTGCAAAAAATAGGATAAATATTGATACATTGAGGGCCTATATCTATGATACCCTCTCAAAAATGGACTGGTCCCCTAAAGAGGAAAAATCAGAGGATAAGGAAAAGACTTATACATACACACCACTTTTCCTAATCGAAAAGACCCCAACAGGACTTGAAGTAAAAGGGGAAAAGATCGAAAAACTCATCTACAAGACAGATTTTACAAGTTGGGATGCGGCAAGACATTTTTTAAATGTAATAACAAGAATGGGGCTTAAAAAGGCACTTTTAAGATATGGTGCAAAATCTGGGATGGAGATAAAGATGGGGGATATGATATTTGACTATGATGAGATATTTAAACCACCCATTGATCCACTACCAAAGAGGAGAAAAAGGGCTAATAGATAAATTTTATAAGCTCTCCTTTCCCTATTTTTATATGTCTTACCTTTATTTTCTCCGTGGATTGAGGGAGAATAAAATGCTCTCTATATGCTCTCTTTTCTAAATCTCCCAAGATCATATAATGTATTTTATATTTTAATATGAGTTTTTCTTTTTCTCTCATATCTTTTGTGTATAGATCTCTTATAGCTTTTGTCCTTTCATCTCCTTCAGGTATGTACCCCCTCCATACAAGTTCATGCATACGCCATCCCATAATAGTAGGGAGTCCTGTATATGTAGAGATTCTGCCATAGTATGTGTATGCACCATCTTTTCCTATTGCCTCTACGATTCCAGGGTGTCCCTTTACATTTTTATTTATATATTGAATGATCTTATAATCTGTTGGATAGTATCTCTCTATAAAACGAATACCATTAAGGGTAGGAGGAAGATTTATATTTATCCTTGCCTGTGTCCCAAAGAGAAGATACAAAAGGCCAGGAGTTATTATGATAAGAGAAACTATGGTAACAATCCCTTTTTTCTTTATGAAGTTTAGATAAGAAAGGGATATTCCAAAAAGAGTCCATGAGAGAAAATAGAATTTAAATACAGTATTTCCCCTGTAAAATGGGCCACCCCCATATATATCCCTTATGTATAGTATTTCACACCCTGTAACTACAATATATGCATACATAAGGAGTGTAAGAAAAAATTTTCTATTTTTATCCTTCTCTTCCTTTGCTAAGATATAACTACCAAGTGCAAAGAGACCTAAAAAAAGTGATGGTCTAAATATGATAAGAAATAGGGATAAAACCCCAATATACCAATACCTTATTGTATATCTTTCTATAATCTCTAGGTATTCCTTGGTAAGCATGGTAACCGTAAGTAAGAAAAATGGTCCAAAGTGAATGAATAGGTCTATTGGAGGGCTTCCTTTTTTTACAAGACCAAGTCCAAGTGGGGTATGTCCCCTGGTATATAGAAATGGAAGAGATAGGATAAGTGCACCTACATAGTAAAATAGTATATCAATTATATCTTCTGTTTTAAATCCGTGTTCTATATATTTTTTTGCAACCCATAAAAAGAAGAAAAATGGCACAGCCCAGGGGTTTATTATATATATAAATATAGTAAATGCAAGAATAAAGGGTTTATCTTCCTTCCATATAAGGTAAAGACCTAATATTCCAATGGGTAAAAAGATATAGTGGGGGTGATTGTCTCCATGGATAAAAGAAAAGAGTGGAAATTCATTTATGGTATTTGGGATAACCCGTGATGATGACCAATAATCAATAAGTTTTTTGTGTCTAAATATGGCCCATAATCTTTCGTAGTTTGCCATAAATAAGGTAATAACTGTTCCCAAAAGACCTATGGTTATCTTTCTTGTAACCTCATAGAGTATTTCAAATATGATACTACCACTTATTGCAAATATAAAGGGACTAAAGAGATTAAACATTATCTCATTGGATATATGAAGCAACTTGGCCATAAAAACGGGGGGGACAAAACCGAAATAATAGTATGGATTAAGATACCCTAAGAGCCAAGGGTCATAAGGTGGAAGGCCTATAGTGCGAGAAAGTGATGTAATAAATGCAAATTCCATAGGCTTTTCTGCCCCAAATATAGCGGGTGAATACATCCTCACAAAGATACCAAATATAAATATTATAAAAAATAAGGCCTCACTTAAGATATCTTCTTTTTCTATCTTAAAAGACCCTTTTCTTTTAATAAAAAAGACAATAGGCAAAGATAAGAAAATAAAAAATATAAAAGAACTAAAGGGGATAAATTTTAAAAAAGAGAGATAAGATGCAAAAAGTGATGAAACAAGAATGATAAAAAGTTTTCCCTTCTGTAGTCCTATTCCCAGACTCTTTCCCATAAAACCTGCATATAGAAGGAATATATAGAATTTAACGACCTCTACCAAGAATCCTCTCCCTCCACCAGAGTTTCAATATCTCTTTAAATGCCCGAAGTATTACCTTTATATTAGCACCTGTCTGTTTTCCCTCTTTTCTTGGAAAATGATGTACACCGATCTCTTTAAATCTGTATCCCTTTCTTATAAGTTTAAACATGATCTCAGGGTTTATCGCTGCACCATGGGATTCTATAGTAATATCTTTTACAATATCTCGTTTGAATAACTTAAATGCACAGTCTATATCTTTTACCTTTACACCTAATAAGATTCTTGTAACAAGTGTCCATCCCTTACCAAAGAGTTTTCTTAAAAATGGGTCTTTTCTATCAATCCTATATCCTATAACAAAATCATATTCATCTATATATGGGAGTAAAAGCTCAAGCTCTTTTGGGTCAAATTGGTTATCCCCATCTGTAAAAAATACAAGCTCCATCTTAGATTCCCTAAATCCTGTCTGAAGTGCTCCTCCATACCCCTTGTTTTTCTCATGCCTTATGGGACGGATTTTGGGGTTTCTCTCTGCCTCTTTTTTTGCAATTTCAAAGGTTTTATCTTTACTTCCATCATCTACTACTATTATCTCATAATCTTGGGCTATCCTCTCTAGCACCTCTTCTGCCCTCTTTATTGCCTCTTTTACATTTCCCTCTTCATTGTACATGGGATAAAAAAATGAAATAGTGTATTTTTTCATCTATAGTACCTCCAAAATTTCATCTGCACACTCTATACCTTGTGATAGGGAGTCATTTATGGATCTCTCTGGATAAGACCTTGGCATACCACCTATCCATATGTTCTCACCCGGTATCTTCTTTGGTGGAAGTTTTTCTTTATATCCTGTTTCATAAACAGGACCTGCATATGAAGAATAATATGCAAAACTTTTTAAAATATCACTTTCATCTATGTTGAATATCTTCCTAAATGATTCTATAATCTCTTTCTTTTTCCCCTCTATCTCATCTTTTTCCATCTTTTTACCCTCTGTATATAGGGCAAGATAGACAATATGATATGGATAGGGATTTTTTTCAAAAAAGTTGCTATGTTCAACCATTACGGAAAATGCCACATCCTCATCAGATATATTTATCCAGTAATAGTCTTGAACCTTTCTTTTAAGTGTTAGGATGACAGAAAGACACCCCTGGTATGAGACAGGAGGAAGTTCTGTAAAACTTATCTTATTAAATATAGGCTGTGGTATCGTGGATATGATGTAATCTGCCTCATATTCTCCTTTTTCTGTACTTATTATATATTTTTCATCTTTTTTTGCTATTTTTACAACCCTTTCTCTTTCTTTTATCTGGCCACCAAGGGTCTCTATCTTTTCTATAAGTTTGTCTATGAGTATCTGCCAACCCCTCTTGGGATATGCAAGTTGTTCCCCTTTTGTATCTCTGTGAGAGCGGAGTTGAATCCTTCGGATAAACCATGCAGCAGATATGTCCTCCATATTTGGACCAAATTTTGCCCTAAGAAGGGGGACCCATAGTTTTTTGTATATACTTTCTCCCCATACAGTAGTTATATACTCTTTTGCAGAGACATTATCATATTCTCTCCAATCTTTTATCTTTTTTGCACGAAGAACAGCCATACCAACTCTAAATTTTTCCCAAAAGTTTATTACAGGAAAATTTAGAAGGTCTGTAGCTGTGTTAAAACCGTACATCTTTCCGTTAAATAAAAAGCCTACTCTTCCTGTATGCCATTCTATTTCATCTCTTATACCGAGTTCATCCATGAGTATATAGAGTGTATCATCATCAGGAAAAGTATGATGATAGTAAACCTCTATATTGTATCCATCTATATTTATACTCCCCAAGAGTCCGCCTATATATGGATTTTTCTCAAAGATCTTTACATCAAGTTCTTTATTTTTCTTCAAAAGTTCATAGCCTGCCGAAAGGCCTGCTATACCGCCTCCTATAATGGCTATATTAGATTTCATTAGTTCTCTCCTTTTTTGAAAGAATTTCCTTTAGAGAAACCCCTATTTTTAAAAAGTATAATATGCCGATAATGGTAATGGGTAGATATATGACAAGATAGTGAAGCACTATACTGTAGCCTGTAGCGATATTTGGGTCAGGATTTTTATAAAAAAACATGAGTACCTTTTTTGTTACAAAATCAAATATCCCTATATGACCCGGAGAATAAGATATTACAAGTGCCAAATTAGATAAGGCCATAAGGAGTACAAAGGCAAGAGGTGGAAGTTTTAGACCAAAGGCAAGGCCTGTTATCCAGTAAGAAAGCCCCTCAATAAACCAGCTTAAAACAGAGAGAAAAAGTGCAATAAATAGGTACTTTTTTGAGCCCATAAAGCTAAGCCCCTCTTGGAGGGATTTAAAGTGTTTGCCCCCGATTTTTTCAAAAAGTGAAAAAAGGGTTCTAAATACCTTGGGGAGTTTTTCCTTTTCTTGGATGAGTAGGAATCCTATTATAATGATAAATAAAAATAGCCCTCCTGAGAGAAGAATTACCTTTCTTACCCATTTTTCCCAAAGATAAAAAGGGGAAAGGAGAAGTACAAGGGTAAGAACCCCTATACCATCGAATATTTTTTCATATGCTACAGTGGTAAATGATGTAACAAATTTTATGTCCTTTTTCTTAGATACTACATATGCTCGGATAAGTTCCCCTAAACGAAAGGGGAGTATATTGTTAAATGCATAGGCAATAGATACCCCTGCAAAAAGTGTTTGTGCATCGATCCACTTTTGTGTTATAAGGAAATATCTCCACCTTATTGCACGGGTAAAGACCCCTGTTATAAATACTGCTATTGCAATAGCAAGATAAGAAAGATTGACATCATCTATAACCTCTTTTAATTTCTTAAAATCCACTCCCCTGAAGGTAAGCCAGAGGAAAAATACTGCAAATAAAATGCTTAGTACTGTTTTTTGCCAGTTTTTCATCTCAATCTCTCCAATTTAGACCCTTTTTAAACCATACTCTCATTCTGTATCCACCTACAGGGCTCCAAACCTCTCTTTTTAAGATATATCTTAAAAGTTTTCCCCTGTTTTCTTTTTTCAAAAGCCACCAGAAGTTTCCCTGAGGCACCCACCATGCCCTCAAGTTTCCATCTATAAAGTCATGGGTCCTCTCAAGTTCTTTTGGATAATTTATATCACTTGTAATCAAAACATCATAGGTTAGATAGTTTTTTACATTCTTATCATATGCAACAGGGAGGTCTCTTAGATACCAGGGGAATGGCCATGTATAGTCAGGGTGTATCTCTATAAATAGTTTCCCCTTTTCTTTTGCCAATTTATGAATTATCTTGGAGACCTTTGGGACATCAAGTGTGGTCTGTACATATACAAGCAGTTCTGCATGTTTTCCTTCTTTTGGCTCTATTGTAGGGTACTTAAAGTTTACCAGATAGTTTGCATATATGCCATATACTCCTAAAACAATCATTGGTATAATAAATGCTATTTTTATTGCATTTTTTGATCTTTGCCATACTGCCTCAAATATAAACCCTGCCATTACTGTAAGTGGAAATACCATATGTACCACAATCCATGGTGCCTTTTCCCCTGCATATGCATAGATAATGAGAGAGAGTATAGACCACCATACAGAGAGTCTAAATAAGATGCTTTTTGCATAAATCTCCCTTATCCTTTTCCATGCAATAGCCAAACCTGTTATTATGGTATATACTATTACAGGTTCATAAAGTGCAATAAGGGGTAGATAGTATGTAGGTGGGCCTGGGAGCCTATGTTTTTTATGTTGAATCCACCAGTATTTTAGGGCATAACCAAGACCAAATATCCCTTTTGGGTATACGAGAAATGATGTATACAAAAGGCTATAGATTACAAAAAATACGATAAACAGTTTTACAAATAGGTCCTCTTCCAACCCGTAATGTAAAAGTACCTTGGATGTTTTTATCTTCTCTCTTATTATTCCTTCATAGAATATATACAAAAAGATAATAAATGCTATTATGTAAGAGTTTTCTTTGCTGGTAAATATGAGTGTCCAGAAGAATGTGGCAAGATACCAATATCTTTTGTCATGTGTCTCTACTATCTTTGATATAAAATACATAACCCAAAATCCAAAAAATACTATATAGATGTCATTTCTTATAAACCTACCATAATAGGTAAGAGTAGGTGAAATGAGAAAAAATAGAGAAATGAATATTTTAGCAGGTTTAGAGAACTCTTTTATAAAAAAAGGTGAGAGAACAAGAAGTGAACCAAGAATTGCAGGGAGCAGTCTTGCTGTAAAATCAGATGCACCAAGGATAAGGTATATAAGTGCATTTGCAAAAAAGAGAAATGGTCCATGCATCATAGGATTATATGCATAACTGTAATCTTTTATGATTTTATATGCATAGTATGCGTGAAGGCTCTCATCATGATGAAATGGTCTTAACCCCAACTGATAAAAATGTAATATTATGGTAAATAGGCCAAAAATTATAATATATGGATATAAATCTTTATCTGCCTCTAATTTTCCTATCAATTTAAATGATTCTTTTAGTTCTTTTAAAAGGTTCATATATCACCTCGTATTTGCAAAATTTAGACTTCTAAAATTATATCATAAAAATTTAAAATATGTAAATGCAAAATTTTTACAAACACCTTGCAATTAAATAAAAAGTCAATTATACTAAAGGAAGATAAATAAATATACCAGAAGGAGAAAAATGATGGCCCTTTTTCTTGAAAGTAAAAGCCTCCATATAGAGGTAGAGGAAAGCGGAAGATTTAAGGTGTATGATAAGATTGTAGATATGGAATGGGATATGGCAGAGGACTTTCTCTTTGGCCATATCCATTTGAAAAATGGTGAAACCGTAGGTGTAGAGAGATTCGAACTGAGTTCCCTGCCAAATTCCATTATATTAAATTATGAAGACCCCGAAAAAAACATATCTTTTAGGGCAAATCTAAGACTTATACATCCTGGAGATAAGTTTGACCTTATTATAAATGTAAACAAAGAGACAGAAATTGAATATATAGAGTTTTTAAAAAATGCCTTTTTGGTAAGCAAAGATTTTGGTGGATTCTATGTTATCCCTCTAAATTCTGGTAAGTTTTTATTCCCTGATAATAAGGGTATTCAGGGGGTCTTCCATTCTTCAGATCTTAGTATGTTTATGTATGGTATAGTCAATGACTCTTCTCTTTTGCTTTCTATTTGGGATGACCCTTCTTTGGATTTTTCTGTATCTGGTAAAGATGGCATACTTACATCAACTTTTGTGACAGGTAAACATTTACAAAGGGTGCAATTTAGAATAATCCCAGAAGGAGATATTACAAATCTTGCAAGGAATTACCGGGAATATGTAATAAGAAAAGGTTATATTGTTTCGTGGGGGGAAAAAGGGAAATCCAGAGAAGAGGTTGTAAGTGCCTTAAAGGGTGTTATATTTAATATAAACAACATAGGAGTGGAGGAATTTTCTGCATTTCTTTCTCATTTAAAAGATGATTTAAAGCTTTCGAAATTTGCATTTTTCTTTGATAATAAAGAGTTTGAAGCTATAAATGAAAAAGTAGTAGAAAGTGGATCTCTCTCTTTCTTTTCAGATCCTAATTTGGATATAAAACCATACCTATTGGAGATAGATAAACCTTTTGAACAAAATGATACCCAAAGAGAAGAGGCTCTTGTGATTTCAAAAAATTTAAAGGAAAAACTCCTTCCCTCTACCGATATCTTTTTAGGTCTTTTTTGCAACCCGAAAGATACATCTTCTTTCCCCTTATTTGATATGGTATATGGGGATACTGTGGCAATGGGAGAAAAGGTAGAAGATTTTGCCGATATTGACCAGGTACTTCTAAGGACTCTCCTTTTGGGAAAAGTTCCTATTATCTCTCGGCAGTTTATACCACAGAAGGATTATTGGGAAAGGGAGGAAGAGGGTGTTTTGCCCCCGGATTGGATAAGGTATATAAACTTATTTAAAAGGCCTTCAATCTTTATGATAGGTGATGAAGGGTGGGGAGAAGGGTTACACCCCTTTGATATATTTTTGAAAAACCTATATGAAATCTTTATACCATTTAGAGAACTTGTTTTTGGAAAAAAACTTCTAAGATATGAATTTTTGGATGAGAAAGATCTAGTAGTATCTGTAAGTTTTGAAGGGGATATTGAAGGTGTTGTTAACTTTGGAGGTTCTCATTATGAATATTTTTCCATATCACATGGAAGGGTCTTTTTGCCCCCTTATGGATTTTTACTTTCATCACCGGAGTTTCTCTCTTTTTATGCATATGGGATAAATGACTATAAAAAAGAGAAACCCCTATTGGTGTCTGTCAGGACCTTAGATGGAGAGAACTTTAAAACTACAAAGAGGTTAAAGGTCTATCATGCCTTTGGGCCATCAGAATTTAAGTTTATGAGAAAGATTATAGATGTAAGAGAAGAGAAAATTTATTCCCTAAAGAGATAAAATATAGTCCTTAAAATATGATAAGTATGTTTTTATTTTTCGAATTTTATAGGTAGATATACTGATTTTTCAGTATTTTTCATATTTAAAATTTATTTAAAAATTTTTACTAAAACTATTTACAAATCCTTTAAAAAGTTGTACAATATTTGGGCGTTGAAAATAAAATTATAGGAAAGGAGCGGGATAGCTAAAAAAGAATGAAAAAGAGTATTACAAATTTTGATATGTGGCAGTACTCTTCTTTTTCTATCCTCTGGCTTACCCTCCTTTCATGCCTTCTTGTAAGGATCTCTTGTTGTATTACAAAGAATAACTATGAAAGGGGTGATTACAATGAAGCATTTAGGTGAACACATTATACTCGAACTTTGGGGCTGTGATCCTAAGGCACTTGATTCCGAAGAACTTGTTACAAAGATGCTTTTAGAAGGGGTTGAGGCATCTAAAGCTACTCTACTTAAGATTAACATGCACAAATTTTCTCCTCAAGGTGTTACAGGTGTTGCTGTTTTGGCAGAATCTCATATATCCATACATACATGGCCAGAGCATGGCTATGCAGCCCTGGATGTATTCACCTGTGGTGATGATGTAAAGCCAGGGGAGGCCGTTCCTGTTTTTGAAAAATATTTAAAACCTAAACATATAGATATTGTAAATCTAAAGAGAGGAGTAACCCCTAAATGACTGAAATATGGTTTACTGAACGACAGGAAGAACATTCTGGTCTTACTGTACGTGTCAAGGATGTTTTATTCTCTGGCAGATCGAAATATCAGGAGATCCAGATCCTTGACACGTATTCCCTCGGAAAGGTACTTGTATTAGATAATACTTACCAAACTACAGAAAAAGATGAGGCCTACTACCATGAGGCCTTAGTGCATATTCCTCTGTTTACACATCCTAATCCAAGACATGTCCTTGTTGTAGGTGGTGGAGATGGTGGCACCGTAAGGGAGGTTTTAAAACATAGATCTGTAGAGAGTGTAGACCTTGTGGAGATTGATGAGGTTGTGGTGAGAGAGTGTAGGAAACACATGCCCTCTTTGAGTAAGGGATTTGACGATAAAAGGGCAACTATTATCTTCCAAGATGGTGCCAAATATGTGAAAGAGACAGATAAGAGATATGATGTTGTTATAGTAGATTCCCCTGATCCTGTGGGTCCTGCTGTAGTCCTTTTTGAAAAAGAGTTCTATGAAAACATAAAGAAAATTTTAAATGAAGATGGCCTTATGGTAGAACAGACCGAATCCCCCCTTTTTAGCCCTCAATTTGTAAAAGATATTAGAAAGACCTTTAGAGAAGTATTCCCTATTGTAAGACAATATCTTACTGTAGTTTATACATATCCTGGTGCTACATGGTCATTTACCATGGGTTCTCTAAAACATGACCCCCTTATGGTAGATGAGGGAAAGATTTTGAAAAGATTTGAAGGGATGGATACCAAAATTTATTATCCTGAGATCCATAAGGCATTTTTTGCACTTCCAAGATATATTAAAGAAGAGGGATAACTATCCCTCTTCTTTTTTTATACTATACCCAAGTCTTTCCAATACTTCATTTGTAAAGTATAGGTAGTCTCTGTATCCTGCCGAATTCATATTCTCATATTCAAATATGGTCTTTCTCTCTAATGGAAGTGCTTTTATCCTTGTATTTTTTCTTATTTTTGTATTAAATACCTTATCTCCAAATTGATCATGTAAGATCTCTTCGACAATCTTTGTGATCCTTTCCCTTCCGTCATACATAGTGATAAGATATCCTAATATTTCTATATCTCTCTGGGTAAGTTCCCTTACCTTTTGTATAGATTTTAGGAGCCATTTTATACCTATAAGGGGGAAGTATTCACATGCTACAGGTACTATTATATAATCAGATGCGGCCATGGCATTTAAGGTAAGAAGTCCCAGATACGGTGCAGTATCTATAATAATAAAATCGAAAAATTCTGTTATAGGATTTTCAAGTGCTGCAATAAGCCTTGAGAGGTCTCCATTTGTAGTTTGTGCAAGTTCTACATCTACAAGTGAGAGACTTTCGCCTGCAGGGGCGATATATAGGTTTTTGGTATGTGTCTCAGTTATTATTGTGCTTATATCTTCTTTTCCTAAGATTACATCAGTTAGGCTTTTTTCATCATCTTCCAACTCCCTATATAGTGCATGTGTAGCATTACACTGGATATCAAGATCAATAATAAGTACCTTGTATCCATTTAGGGCCATGCCTGCCCCCAGATTTATTGCACTTGTACTTTTTCCCACACCACCTTTTTGATTTGCAAATGTTATTACAGGATTTGGGATTTTTACATTTTTACTTGTATCTTCTCTTGTGATCTCTCTTTTTAACCATTCATCTAGATCTTTTCTCTTTATATTCCAGTCATTTTTAGTGCGCACAGCGGGAATAAGGCCGATCTTTATATATACCTCTAATGTCTGAGGGGATATACCTAGATATTTTGCCCCTTCCTGTAGATTCATTAATTCTTTTTTGCTCATCTTTCTACCTTATGACTATCGGCTTGATGCCGAGAGTTTCACACACAGCAATAAGCTCAGGTACATAATATCCCACTGCGGCATGTATATGATTTGCAGAAAATGTCTCTACAAAATTTTTATAATCTACATCAAATTTTGCGAAAATATGAGGCCACTCATAAGTTGTCTCTTTCGCAAGTTCTTCCATCTTATCCTTCGGAAGTTCTACAAAGCTTCCAGTGAATATATGCATTACAAATTGCCCCTCAACCCTTACTATCCTTGCATATGTTACCATATCTGCAGGTGCCCCATAAAATGCAACAGATGCCCCTCCGCCTCTAAAATAGAATTCGGATGCGGGATAGAGGGTGACTTCTTTCCAATTTTCTCTATAGTCATTACTTCTTTTTGCAAACCATGGGGCATGTTGTCCAGAATTTACAAGGTCAAAGAGGTCAAGTTCTTTGTGGTAATGTCTGAGGTCTGCAAAGAGAATTGGGGTACCAGATAGAAGATTTAATATTTTCATAGTTAAGGCACCATTACTATCACACTCTGTTGCAGTAATTATTGGTTCTTTATGTTCATCTTCCCAGTCTGCAGTATCATTTAATAGGGCCTCTGGAATATCCATTGTACAGTGGTTTTCCCATTCTGTAAAATCAAGCTGCCCTGTAAGCCCTAAGAAATCTATCCCTTCTTCTTTTACAAAATCTTTTATGGCAAGATATAGTCTTATCTGCCTTGCAAGGGTACCATCGAGCCCTGGGGTAAGCATTTTTCCATCCCACTTTATCTCACCTGCTACAGATTCTAACCATTCAAGGCCCTTTTTTACCCTTTTTTCATCTATTCTTTTTGCAAGTTCTGCGAGGTGGAGCTGTCCCCTATGATATACATGTACTCCCAACTGTTCCATCCACTGACTTGGATCCACATGACCTGTGTACATACCCATAGATGGCCCATCAAATTCTCCATATCTCATACCAAAGAGTTTCTCTGCTGCCTCAATACCTCTTCTTCTTGCATCTGGGTCATGCTCTTTTAAGAATATCTCTATCTTTTCCTGTACATCTTTCTCGTTTATATCACCAAGCACCCTCCCATAAGGGATGCCAATCTCATCAAGTGTTCCTGCACTTGCAAAAAATGCTACCCATCCTGGGTGTGAGGGGTTTATATTTCCAATAAATAGTATTGGTGCATCAATCCTTATAGCTACCTGTGCGGTAAGATCAGGAAAAGACCATACAGAGAAGTTAAAGACTACTATATCGGGAGAGAAGTTATTTATACGTTCTGCCTGTTCTCTTGCAGTCTTCCAATTCCATACTATTTCATCCCCCTCCAATACTTCATGCCCCTTATTTTTAAAATACTCTGCAATTTTTCTTTGAAAATCGAAACATATCTTTCGTGTACGTTCAAAGACCCTTTTTCTCCCATCTGTAAAAGAGATTATTCCTATTTTCATTGTATCACCCCTTTAAATTTGATAACACCTTTTATAATATTATAATATAAAAAATTGGGTTTTTACAAGGGTAAAGAAAAAAACAGATACTTTTTCTAAATGATGGCAAATTATTGACAAGTCTTTTCCTAAATGTTATAATTTAAACAAGAAAAAGCTCATTGGGTGAACAAAAAATCATTTTTGGAAAGGAGTAGGGAAAGTGTATGGATGGATGGGTAAAGGTTTAGAAATAAATTTGACCTCTAAAGAGGTAAAAGAATTTGAACTTTCTGAAGATTTGCTAAAGGATTACATTGGAGGGAGGGGTATTGAAGCCCGTATTATATATGATAGATTAAAACCTAACACAGACCCCCTATCTCCAGATAATATTTTGATATTTTCTACAGGTCCTCTCACAGGAACTACTGCTCCTACCCCTGGCAGATCAAGTATGACTACCAAGTCCCCTTTAACAGGCACTATCTTTAATTCAAATCTTGGTGGCACATGGGGATATTATTTAAAAAGTTCAGGATATGATGTTGTAATAATTTCTGGAAAAAGTGATACACCTGTTCTTTTAGAGATTATTGATGGTAATGTGAATATAGTTGATGCGAAGAACCTCTGGGGTAAAGGGGTAGAAGAGACCACAGATTGGGTGTATGAAAAATATGGAAAAACTACTGGAAATCTTCTTATAGGGCCTGCAGGTGAAAATCTTGTGAAATTTGCAGCGATTATGAATGATAAAACTAGGGCATTTGGAAGGGGTGGAGTAGGTGCTGTAATGGGCTCCAAGAACCTAAAAGCAATTATTGCAAAAGGAAGAAATAGAATTCAGATTTATGACAAAGAAAGATTAAAAGGAGTTGTGTATGAGGCAAACAAACTCTTAAAAGGGAACCCTATAACTTCAAAAGCCCTCCCTAAATTTGGCACAGCTGTATTGGTGAATGTTATGAATGAATTTGGTATGCTCCCTACACGGAATTTTAGAGAAGGGCAGTTTGAGGGTGCAGATGATATATCTGGTGAAGCTATAGCACATAACTACCTTATAAGAAAGGTGGGTTGCTGGGGCTGTATAATCCAGTGTGGGAGAAAGACAAAGGTAGGAGATAGAGAGGGAGAAGGACCAGAATATGAAACAGTTTGGGCCCTTGGTGCTAATTTGGGTATATCTGATTTAGGTAAAATTATACTTGCCAATTATTATGCCAATGACCTTGGTATGGATACAATAACCCTTGGTGGTACCATTGCGGTAGCTATGGAGCTTACTGATAAGGGTATAAAAAATACGGGTATTACTTTTGGTGATACTGATAAACTTCTTCAGTATGTAGAGGATATTGCATATAGACGTGGAATAGGTGATGAACTTGCAGAGGGTGCATATGAATTTGCAAAAAGATACAATGCTGAAGAGTATGCTATGCATGTAAAGGGATCTACCTTCTCTGCATATGATCCAAGGGGTGCACAAGGTATGGGTTTAGGTTATGCTACATCACCCCGTGGCGCATGTCATCTAAAGGCAGGATATTCGGTAGGCCAGGAGGTACTTGGCGCACCCAAGAGGATAGACAGATTTGCAGCAACGGGAAAGGGAAGTATCGTAGCTCGGGCACAGAATGTAGCTGCATACCTTGATTCCCTTACTGTTTGCCAGTTTGCCTCTTTTGCTATTACAGAATTTTTGTGGGCAAGGATGTTGTCTGCAATTACAGGTATAGAAGTAGAAGGTGAGGATCTTGTAAAGATTGGTGAGCGCATCTTTAATCTTGAAAGGCTCTTTAATCTGAGAGAAGGTTTTGATAGAAGGCACGATACCCTTCCTAAGAGACTATTAAAAGAGGCATTTTCTTCTGGACCTTCTAAAGGGAGGGTTGTAGAACTTGATAAGATGTTAGACGAGTATTATGAGTATCGTGGATGGGATGAAAATGGTATCCCTTATGATTGGAAATTGAAAGAGTTAGGACTTTCTAAATAGAGGTGAAATATGGACTTGGAAAAATATAGAGATGTTTATGAGGAGTTTAAAAAAATTGGTAGAATCACTTATGAACGGGGATTAAATAATTCTCATAGTGGGAATATGAGCCTAAGAGTTGGAAATAGGATTTTTATCACAAGACGTGGCTCTATGTTGGGATTTTTAAAGCCAGAAGATATTATAATGACAGGGTTTGAGGAGGATGATAGTGGTATAGCACTTGCATCTACAGAGATAGGGGTACATCGTGCGATCCTTAAAAAAACAGGGGCACTTGCTGTGGTACATGGTCATCTTATAAAGGCAACAGCTCTTTCCCTTGTACAAGATGAGATTGTCCCGATAGATGTTGAAGGTTCTTACTATATATATAAGATCCCTGTTCTTTCCTTTGAATATGCATCAGGTTCAACAGAACTTGCAGAGGGGGTATCTGATGCCTTAAGGGATTATAAGGTAATTATGGTAAAAGGTCATGGTGCCTTTGCTATAGGTAACACATTGGAAGAGGCACTTCAGTGGCTTTATCAGACGGAAAGTATTGCAGAGATCATATACTATGTGAAGGCAATGGGATATGATGTAAAACAGTTTGAAAAGGATTACTACAAAAAATGGTAATTTTGTTTCTTTCTTGAGGCGGCCAAAAAAAGGCCGCCTTTTTTGTTATTACGAGGACCACTTGCTTCTGTTATTACAAGGCCTTTCCCTCCCTTTGTTACTGCG
>CAYWXH010000020.1:0-26924 GCA_964462295.1 uncultured Atribacterota bacterium | reverse complement strand
TTACATGGGGCTTAGTTCTTACGTATTTTTCTTTTGCCATATGTGATCCCTCCTAATAATTACTTTCCAATTATTAAATCTTTTGCCAAACCTTCCGGGAGTGGCTCATAATGTGAGAACTTCATAGAATAAGTAGCTCTACCTTGTGTTTCTGAACGCAAAATATTGGCATATCCAAACATCTCTGACAAAGGTACAAGTGCTTTTATTACTTGCACACCTGACCGTGGTTCCATATGCTCAATTCTACCTCTTCTAGAATTAATATCCCCAATTACAGCCCCTATATATTCCTCAGGAGTAATAATCTCTACCTCCATAATTGGTTCAAGTATAACAGGCTTTGCCTTCTTTTGGGCAGAAATAAATGCCATAGAGCCAGCTATCTTAAATGCTATGTCAGACGAATCTACAGGGTGATATGATCCTCCAAGCAGTGTTACCCTCACATTAACAACGGGATAACCCGCAAGTCCTCCTGTTTCCATCGCCTCTCTCACGCCTGTTTCCACGGAAGGGATATATTCTTTCGGGATTTCCCCGCCTACAACTTTATTAACAAATTCAAATTCCTTTCCTTCTAAAGGCTCAATCATTAACTTAACATGTCCATACTGACCTCTTCCACCTGTTTGTTTAATAAATTTACCTTCTGCCTCTGCAGAAGTAGTAATGGTTTCTTTATAGGCAACTTGAGGTTTTCCTACATGAGCTTGAACATTGAATTCTCTTAATAATCTATCTATAATTATCTCAAGATGGAGCTCTCCCATTCCTGAGATAATTGTTTCACCTGTCTCTCTATTTTTAGTTATCCGGAATGTAGGATCTTCTTCTGAAAGCTTATTAAGCGAATCTCCTAATCTCTCTAAATCTGCTTGAGTTTTAGGAGATATGGCAACAGATACAACAGGTTCTGGAAAATCCATGCTCTCAAGCACTATAGGGTGGTTTATCTCAGATATAGTATCCCCTGTTACAGAGGATTTAATACCTATAGCCCCTCCTATTTCACCTGCATAGATCTCTTTTATTTCTTCTCGTTTATCAGCATGGAAAAATAAAATTCTATTAATTCTTTCCTTTTTTCTCGTACGAGGATTATAGACAGTACTTCCTGCCTTTAATTTCCCTGCATATACTCTAAAGAAAGAAACCTTACCTACAAATGGATCAGTTATAATTTTAAATATCAAGGCAGTAAAAGGCTCATCATTAGATGGATAACGTATAATCTCTTCCCCTGTATCTGGGTGAATACCTTTTACAGGAGGGAGGTCTAAAGGAGAAGGTAAGAAATCAACTACTGCATCTAATAAAGGTTGAATTCCCTTATTCTTCAAAGCTGAACCACATAACACTGGGGTAATCTTATTTTCTATGGTAGCCTTCCTTATAGCTCTTTTTAAGATTTCTGGCGGAATGTCCTCACCTTCGATATAAAGTGTGAGGAGTTCTTCGTCATATTCAGCCACTGCTTCTATCATAAACTCTCTGTGTTTTGCAAGTTCTTCATCTTCTTCTGCTGAAAGAGGAATGACTTTATATTTATCTCCCAACTCGCTCTCAGTATAAGAAAATTTCTTTTCATTTATAAGATCTATTACCCCTTCAAAGTTTTCTTCTGCCCCCACAGGAATCTGGATAGGTACAGGATTCGCACCTAACTTATCCTTTATCATTTTCACTGCACTCCAAAAATCGGCCCCTACCCTATCCATTTTGTTTATAAAACTTAATCTGGAAACATTATACTTATCTGCTTGACGCCATACAGTCTCAGATTGAGCCTCTACCCCTTCAACTGCAGAAAAAACAGCTATAGCGCCGTCCAAGACTCTGAGAGATCTCTCTACTTCTGCCGTAAAATCTACATGTCCCGGAGTATCAATGAGGTTTATTCTATGATCATTCCAGTAGCATGTAGTAACTGCGGAGGTAATCGTAATTCCTCTCTCTTTTTCTTGCTCCATATAATCCATTACGGCATTTCCATCATGGACTTCCCCCATTTTCCATAGTTTGCCGGTATAAAATAAAATCCTTTCACTTATTGTAGTCTTTCCGGCATCTATATGGGCCATTATTCCTATATTTCTTACTCTATTGAGATCTGTTATTCTCTTCTCCAAAGAAAAAACCTCCTATTACCACCTATAGTGAGCAAATGCCTTGTTGGCCTCAGCCATTCTATGGGTATCCTCTTTCTTTTTAATACTTGCCCCTGTATTGTTGTAGGCATCAATAAGTTCTCGAGCTAACTTTTCTTCCATTGTTCTGCCTGCTCTAGCCCTTGCATAATTTGAAATCCATCTCATAGCAAGAGAAATCCTTCTCTCAGGTCTTACCTCTACCGGTACCTGATAAGTAGCTCCTCCGACCCTTCTCGGTCTTACTTCAAGCACAGGCATAACGTTATTGAGTGCTGTCTTAAATACTTCAAGCCCATCTTTTTTTGTTCTCTCTTCCACTATCTTGAGTGCATTGTAAAAAATTCTCTCTGCGACACTCTTTTTCCCTTTTTTCATTATTACATTTATAAAACGGGTCACCATTGTATCTCCATACATAGGATCTGGCAACACTTCTCTTTTTGGAACCTTACCTTTTCTTGGCATACTTGTTCCTCCTATTTCTTAGGTTTTTTAGTTCCATATTTTGATCTCCCTCTTCTTCTACCTTCAACACCGGCAGCATCTTCTGCTCCTCTTATAATGTGATAACGTACACCAGGTAAGTCTTTAACTCTGCCACCCCTTACTAATACCATAGAGTGTTCCTGTAAATTATGTCCTATACCAGGAATATATGCCGTTATTTCTATACCGTTTGTAAGTCTTACCCTTGCAACTTTTCTCAAAGCAGAATTAGGCTTCTTAGGTGTTACGGTCCATACTCTCGTACATACCCCTCTCTTTTGGGGATTTCCTCTAAGTGCAGGAGTAGAAGATCTCTTAGTTACCTTCTGTCTCCCCTTTCTCACTAACTGATTAATTGTTGGCATTATAAAACCTCCCTATCATTGGCTCTAAATTTACTACTTTATATAGAATTTCTATATTTTCATTATTTGGCCATTTTACAGACAGATAATATTCTATCAAATATCTTCCTTCTCTGTCAAGCTTTTTTCTATATTTTCTTCCCATATATTTTCTACATCAACTTTTTTGACTTTTTTCTTAAGTTTTAACTTTCTATATTCCCTAAGACCTGTTCCAGCAGGGATAACTTTTCCAATTATTACATTTTCTTTTAATCCCAACAGATTGTCTACTTTTCCCTTTATAGCTGCATCTGTAAGCACATGAGTAGTTCTTTGGAATGATGCAGAAGAAAGGAAGCTATCTGTAAGGAGCGAAGCCTTGGTAATACCCTGCACTATAGGTTTACCTTCTGCATTTTCAAGTTTATTTCTTATATAGCCAACTCTCTTCCTTATAAGTCTTATCCCTATCTTTGTTCTCCTAGTCTTTAGTCTTATAAAGTCAATTTTTGCTTTTACTATTTTTTCAGCATCTTCCTTCTTTATAACATCTTGAGCCTTTATTACTACATCTCCTGTAGAGGTATCAATTATATCTTGTACGGGGGTCTTTCCCACTACATCCTTATATAGAAATTCTAAAGCCCTTCCCTCAATGGAGAAAAATCTTCCATCTGAGAGAGGGATCTCTTCTACACCTTGAGTTACAAATTCTCTTATCATATTTCTTGTAATCTGTTTCCCGGCTGCACCCAAAACTTTTCCATTTCCTGGGATCTCTACGGGTCCACCCAATGGGGCCCCTAAAATTTCCTCTCGCAACATCCTTATCAGCTTATCTTTTAGAGATATGGTCTCCACTCCTTCCCATACTTTTACAATGGGTACGTTTGAAAGCTTTATATTTTCTATAATATCAGATGTAATTCTCTCTCCAGCCTTTCCTAAAAGCTCTCCAGTTTCAAAATCTACAAGGTCCTCAGCCAAAGTAAAACCTGATAATTTCTCTATCATTTTTTCATCAATAAGGGTGATAGATTGAATTTCATTATCCACAAGATCTTCTAATATTTCTGGAGTAAGGATAGTTCCATGTTCAAGTACCACCTTTTTACCATTATCTTCCTGTTCCCCAAAGGTTAAAACTATAGGCTTATCTAATGTGGACCCTGACACTTCTTTAATAAATAAGGAATTTCCTTTGTAAACTATAAATGGGAATCTATCCTTATCTTCGAGATATAAAACTTTTACATCAGATTTTATTATCTGTTTTGCAATATCTTCATCTATTTCCATTCCTTTTTCTGCAAGAATTTTTCCTCCTTCTTCTTTTTCTACAATCTTTTCTTTTACTATATTGCCTTTCAATAAATTAATATTTGCGACTTCTATATTTTTATTTTTTCTAGAAATTTTTGTGTTCTCTCTTTCAAAATCAGTTCTATAGACTAACTCACCAGATAAAAGTTCAGTATCTCCTGCCTCCCTTACATAAACCTTATTTGCCCTTGCAATTTGTCTAATAATTATCTCTATATGTTTATCGTTGATAATAACACCTTGAGAACGATATATAGACTGAATCTTGGAGAGAAGATATTCTTGAACAGGTCTTACTCCCTTTGTACGTAATATATCCTTAGGGCTTGCATCTCCTTTAGTAAGATAATCCCCCCTCCCAACCGAATCGCCTACTTTTACTATTATTTTATTAGCCATCTCTCTTGGGACAAGATATGTCTGGATCCCATCATTTTTAGTCTTTATATAAATCTTAGTTCTTTTTTCATCTTTCTTTATATCAATAACTTCTCCTTCAACATCTGAAAGAATAGCCTGGTTTGGTGGTCTCCTTGCCTCAAATAATTGTTCTACCTGTGGTAAACCGTATGTAATATCTCCCTCTGCCCTACGAACACCACCTGTATGGAAAGTACGAAGTGTAAGCTGAGTACCAGGTTCTCCTATAGACTGTGCTGCGATAATACCTACTGCCTCTCCTACATTTACAAGTCTTCCAGTAGCGAGATCTCTTCCATAACATTTTGCACATACACCATACTTTGTTTGACACGTAAGTACTGATCTAATTTTTACCTCTTTTATCCCAGCCTTTTCAATCTCCTCTGCCTTCTCGGGTGTAATTTCTTCATCTGCCTCTACAATAACCTCACCTGTCTCTGGATGAATAATTCTCTCTACAGAGGTCCTTCCCATAATTCTATCTTTTAGTTTTTCTACTACTGCACCATCATTCATAAGGTCTGTAACTAAAATCCCATCTTTAGTACCACAATCTTCTTCTCTAACTATAAGGTCCTGAGAGACATCCACTAATCTACGTGTAAGATAGCCTGATTTTGCTGTACGCAGAGCCGTATCAGCAAGACCCTTTCGGGCACCATGAGTAGAATAGAAGTACTCTAAAACAGAAAGACCCTCTCTAAAGCTTGCTTTTATAGGAAATTCAATAATTCTTCCAGTTGTATCAGCCATAAGTCCTCTCATACCAGCAAGCTGACTTATCTGGTCTTTACTACCCCTTGCCCCTGAATCTGCCATTATAAACAAAGAGTTCTTCTCTCCAAGGTTTTCAAGAATTGCATCTCCAACTTTCTTAGATGCATCTCCCCAGATAATTGAAACTTCTTGTTCCTTCTCGTCTTGTGTAAGCATTCCCGCTGCGAATCTTGCATTAATAGCCTCTACCTTTTTTTCAGCCTCTGCAATTATACCCTCTTTATTGGATGGAATTTCAAGGTCTCCTATACCTATAGAGATTCCAGATAATGTAGAAAACTCAAATCCAAGATTTTTAAGCTTATCCAACACCTCTACTGTTTTTGAATTTCCATACCTTGAATATACAGCTGTTACCAATTTCTCCAAAGTAGATTTTTTTACGATATCATTATAAAACTCAAAATCCTCAGGAAATACCTCATTAAATAGTAGTCTTCCTATTGTAGTCCCTCTAATTTTTCCCTTTACTCTAACTTTTATTGGCTCTTGTACCTCTGAAAGACCTACCTCTTTATTAAGGGTTTCATTTTGATATGAGAGTATAGCCTCATCTACAGATCCATAAACCCTCTTTGCATGTTTCAAAATTTCCTTTTCTGTTTTATATGGTGAATAAGTAAGATAATACATACCTAACACGATATCCTGAGTAGGGACAGCAAGCGGTTTGCCAGATGCAGGGGAGAGTATATTATTGGAAGAAAGCATAAGTAATCTCGATTCTGCCCTTGCCTCAAAGGAAAGTGGTACATGGACTGCAATCTGATCCCCGTCAAAGTCCGCATTAAATGCTGTACATACTAATGGATGAATTTTTATGGCATTTCCCTCTACAAGAACCGGCTCAAAGGCTTGAATGCCAAGTCTATGAAGAGTAGGTGCCCTATTTAAAAGTACAGGATGATTTTTTGTAACCCTTTCAAGTACCTCCCATACCTCAGAAGTAGCATTATCTATCATCCTTTTTGCACTTTTTATATTATGGGCAAAACCCTCTCTTACAAGTTCTCTTATAACAAAAGGCTTGAAAAGTTCAAGGGCCATTCTTTTTGGAAGCCCACACTGATGAAATTTAAGTTCAGGGCCAACCACTATAACAGACCTACCCGAATAATCAACACGTTTTCCTAATAGATTTTGTCTAAATCTTCCCTTTTTCCCTTTTAGTATATCACTTAGAGATTTAAGAGGCCTATTACCTGATGCAAGAACCGCTCTGCCCCTTCTACCATTTTCTATTAAAGCATCTACAGCTTCTTGTAGCATTCTTTTTTCATTTTTTATTATAATATCTGGGGCACCCATATCTATTAGTTTTTTTAATCTACTATTTCTATTTATTACCCTTCTGTAAAGATCATTGAGATCTGAGGTAGCAAATCTACCCCCATCAAGTTGAACCATAGGTCTTAAATCAGGAGGAATAACAGGTAATACTTCTAATATCATCCACTCTGGTTTATTTCCTGATTTTCTAAAGGCCTCTACTATCTGAAGTCTTTTCACAAGTTTTCTATTCTTTTGTCCTTTTGTATTCCTTATCTGTTTTCTAAGGGACCTTGCAAGTTCTTCAAGATCTAAAGAGGCAAGGAGTTCTTTTATAGCCTCTGCTCCTATTCCTCCTTTATAATCAGGATCATATTTTGAGAGCAATCTATGGATACTTTCCAATATAATTTCACCGCGGGTATAACCACTCTGTCCCGGATTTATTACTATATATGAAGATTCTTCAATAGTCCTTACCGCTAACTCTGCATCTCCTCCAAAGTTAGTTCTATAAAAGTCTACCTCACTTTCACTTATAAGATCCCATTCATTAGAAGGAGAAAAAACCCAAACAACTCTATAGGTCTTGGTACCTTTAACAGCCGTAACAACAAATCCATCTTCTCCTTCGAGCTTTTCTACCTCAAAATCTCCTTCATGTTCTTCTAATAATGAAGTATAATCATCTTCTGAAATTACATCTCCAACGGAAAGCCCTATATCAACCCCTACTGTTTGAGGAACGGCTCGGAAAAATATACCATATTTTTCCTTTAATTCTTCATAATCCTCCTCTGATAAAATATCTCCAATTTTAATATTAAGTTCAGGTACATGAGAAATCTGATATGCCCTTTCTGCCTCAATATTTTCTCCGTATTTTTTATATATATTGTATTCAGTTTCAGTAAGGATATCTCCTTCTCTCAAATCAGATGTAATAGAGGCTTTTTTTACCTTATAAAGTTGCTCTCTTTTTCTCGTAGATGCGAAATATAGAATTTTCTCAAGTTCCTTAGTAGTAATATTTAAAAGTAAAGACATAGGGCTTGGTATACCTTTAAAATACCATATATGAGAAACAGGGGCAGCAAGTTCTATATGTCCCATTCTCTCTCTTCTTACTATAGACCTTGTTATTTCTACGCCACATTTATCACATATCATTCCAGCATGTTTCTTGCCTTTGTATTTCCCACAATGACATTCCCAATCCTTTACAGGTCCAAATATTCTTTCACAAAAGAGCCCATCTTTTTCTGGTTTTAAACTTCTATAATTAATAGTCTCTGGTTTTTTGACTTCTCCATGAGACCATGCCCTTATCTCTTCAGGAGAAGCAAGACTTATCTTTAAGCTTACAAATTCTTTATAATTGGCCAAAGGAGTTCACCTCTACTTTATAAATTTTCATCAATCTTTCCACGGAGAGGCCTTCAAAGATACTGTTCCAAGGTCCTCCTCCATCTCCTTTAACTGAATTTCATTACCTTTTTCATCATATATCTGCACCTTAAGAGCAAGACTTTGAAGCTCTTTTATAAGCACCTTGAAAGATTCAGGAATACCAGGTGTTGGGATATTTTCCCCTCTTATAATAGCTTCATATGTTTTTACCCTACCTATTACATCATCTGATTTTACTGTTAACATCTCTTGGAGGGTGTATGCAGACCCATAGCCCTCAAGGGCCCACACTTCCATTTCTCCAAATCTCTGACCACCAAATTGGGCCTTTCCTCCTAAAGGTTGTTGTGTAACCAAGGAGTATGGTCCTGTTGCTCTCGCATGAATCTTATCATCTACAAGGTGAATAAGTTTTAACATATATATATAACCTACGGTTACAGGGTTATTAAATCTTTCCCCTGTCCTACCATCCCGTAGATAAACCTTTCCATTACGGGGTAGTCCTGCCCTTTCAAGATATTCTTCTATATCTTTTTCACTTGCACCATCAAATGCAGGTGTAGCAATATGTAATCCAAGTTTTTTGACAGCCCATCCCAAATGGGTCTCTAATATCTGTCCGATATTCATACGAGATGGAACACCTAAAGGATTAAGCACAATATCAACGGGTGTCCCATCTTCCAAAAATGGCATATCTTCCTCTGGTACTATCCTTGAAACAACTCCCTTGTTTCCATGCCTTCCTGAAAGCTTATCTCCTACAGAAATTTTTCTCTTCTGGGCAACCCATACTTTTACCAACCTATTTACACCAGAGGGTAACTCATCACCAGCCTCTCGTGAGAATTCTTTTACTGCTATGACTTTTCCATATTCTCCATGGGATACCCTAAGAGATGTATCCTTCACATCTCTTGCTTTTTCACCAAAAATAGCCCTTAATAACCTCTCTTCTGCAGAAAGTTCTGTCTCTCCCTTAGGAGTTACCTTTCCCACAAGTATATCTTTTTCCTTAACTTTTGCTCCAACTCTTATAATACCTCTCTCATCAAGATTGCGAAGTGCAGACTCTCCTACATTTGGAATATCCCGAGTTATTTCTTCAGGGCCTAATTTTGTATCTCTTGCCTCTACTTCGTACTCTAAAATATGAATAGAGGTCAATATATCTTCTTTTAGTAATCTCTCATTTATTAAAATGGCATCTTCAAAATTATAACCTCGCCACGGCATAAATGCCACCAAAAGATTTCTTCCAAGTGCAAGATCTCCCCTATCTGTAAGGGGACCATCTGCCAAAACATCACCTATTTTTATCTTATCTCCTTTAGAAACTAAGGGTTTTTGATTAAAACATGTACCTTGGTTTGTTCTCTTAAATCTCTGAAGAGTATATGTCTTTATGTCACCATTTTTAGTTTTCACACTTATCTCGTCTCCGGAGACCTTTACAACTTCTCCGCTTACATCAGATATAACTAATGCCCCTGAATATTTTGCCGCCATCTTTTCCATTCCTGTACCTACTAAAGGTGCCTCAGGCCGTATAAGTGGAACTGCTTGCCTTTGCATATTTGCACCCATTAATGCCCTATTTGCATCATCATGTTCCAAAAATGGAATAAGAGAAGCAGAAACACCAACCATTTGGTTCGGGGCCACATCCATCATATCCACCTCATCTTTGGAAACCATAATAGCACGGCCGTTGTATCTTACTGGCACCTCTTCATCTAATATATTTCCATCTTTATCAAGATTCAGTGTAGCAGGGGCTATTCTCAAGCCCTCTTCATCTATTGCCGTGAGATACCTTACTTCATTTGTAGCTTTTCCATTCTTTACAACTCTATAAGGTGTCTCAATAAATCCCATTTCATTTATCCTTGCATATACAGCAAGGGTTCCAATAAGACCAATATTAGGCCCCTCTGGGGTTTCCACAGGACATATTCTTCCATAATGACTCGCATGAACATCCCTTACCTCAAAACCTGCATGCTCTCTTGTAAGACCTCCAGGACCTAAAGCACTCAATCTCCTTTTATGAGTGAGTGCTGAAAGGGGATTTACATGATCCATAAATTGAGAAAGCTGACTACTTCCAAAAAATTGATTTACAATAGCAGTAATAGGTCTTACATTTACAAGAGTTTGAGGGGTAAGGGCTGAATCATCTTGCTGTAGTGACATCTTCTCTTTAATAGAACTTTCTAATTTTAAAAATCCTGCTCTGAGATGATTCTGTAAAAGCTCTCCTACTGCCTTTACCCTTCTAATACCAAGATGATCTATATCGTCTACTTTGCCTACCCCTCTTTTTAGATTCAAAAGATATCTCAAAAGTCCAATTATATCTTCAGAAGTAAGAGACTTTCCTTTTTCTACTAAAACTTTATCTTTAACCTTTTTTAATTTTCGTACAATCTCTTTAGTTATAATATCCCCGGATTTTACTATTAATTTACCGGTATCGTCATATATATCTTCTAAAATCTTCCTATCTATTAGATTATCACTAATCCTCTCGAGGGTCTCTGGGAGCTCTAACCATACCTCTACATCTCCCTCAGGTCCAGAAACCACAACTTTAGGTATACGCAATTCTTCTATTTTTTCAGCCAAAGCCTTTGTTATTAAGGTACCACCTTCTGCTATGACATTACCTTCATTGTCTTTTAAAGATTCATCAGATAAGACTAAACCTATAATTCTTTCTTGAATAGAAAGCTTTTTATTAATCTTATATCTTCCCACTTCCCCTAAATCATATCTCTTAGGATCAAAAAGCATCCTATGAAGAGTTTGCTTAGCAGAATCTATATTGGGAGGTTCACTGGGTCTAAGCCTTCTAAATAGTTCCAGTAGTCCCTCATGATATGAAGTTGTAGGGTCTTTCTTTATTGTAGCCTGGATTTCATCTGTGTATGGAAATAGGGATAATATCTCTTCATCACTACTGTAACCTAAAGCCCTTAATAGTATTGTGACTGGAATTTTCCTTCTTTTATCGAATTTTACATAGATAACTCCATCACCTTCCATGTCAAATTGAAGCCATGAACCAATCTTAGGTATAATCTTAAATCCATAATTAGGCATATCAGAAGATGAATTATTTTCATAAAAATATGCACCGGAGGAACGTATAAGCTGACTCACTACAACCCTCTCGGCTCCATTAAATATAAATGTCCCCTTATCCGTCATAAGGGGAATTTCTCCAAAGAAAATCTTTTGTTCCTTTATTTCATCTCTTGCCTTGTTTTTAAGTCTTAAAGTAATTTCAAGGGGAACTTGATAACTTGTACCCCTTTCATATGCCTCTTCTTGAGTATATTTAGGTTCACCCACATTGTATTCTACAAATTCTAGAACAAGATTCCCTGTATAATCTACTATAGGGAATGTATCCATAAGAAGCTCCTGCAATCCCTGTTTTTTTCTCTTTTCAGGGGGAACATTTCTCTGAAGGAACCACTCATAAGACTCTTTCTGTATTGCTATGAGGTCAGGAACTTCCAAAATCTTGGAGGACTTTCCAAAACTCTTTCTTTCTAATTCTCGGCTTTGCATGCACTCACCACCCTCTTATAAGTTAAAAACAAGGTTCAAAGGTTCAATTGTACGCAATTGGTAAGTATATCACAAAAGAAGATACTTTGCAAGTAAAGAATGAATTTTTTGTAGAGAAAAAAATTAATATTTAATAAAAAATTGTCGTAATAATTGATAATACATTTTCAATCTCTCTAAAAAACCCCTAATAAATCCCCGCTTTTCTTCTTTCATAAGATGCGTTACATCATAAAGATCAACAAACTCTACTTTTATATTTTCTCTTTTTGCATATCGAGTAAGGGCAACCTCTATTCCATATTTTGTAAATTCAATCTTATCAAAACGAGAAAGGAGATCTCTCTTTATAGCTCTTTGCCCTGACAAAAATGGGGTAAGATATTGGGAAAGATCTGTAGTTTTTCTACCCTTTTTAAAAATACCCACAGTCATTCCAGCATTCCCTTCCATAACAGGCTTTATCAATGCCTCTATATGCTCAGGTCTAAGACCAAGAAGGTCCGCATCTAAAAAAACAATTATATCTCCCTTTGATTCTTCAATTCCCCTTTTTAAGGCACCCCCTTTTCCTACATTTCGTGGAATTCTAACCAAATGAACCCCTGTTTCTTCAACTTTTTTATATGTATTATCTGAAGAGCCATCATCTATAACTATGGTTTCATCAACCATTTTACATTCTTTCACTGCCTCAATTACATCTTTTATGGTTTTTTCTTCATTGTATGCAGGAATTAAAACAGAAACACTCACTTTATATCCTCTATTAATTTTAAAAGTTCATCTGCGATTTCTTCAAATTTAGCCTTTTTTACTATTTTCCCTTTTTTAAAAACTATTCCATATCCATCTTTTGTTCCTGCTACTCCAATATCTGCCTCTCTGGCTTCTCCGGGGCCATTTACCGGACAACCCATCACAGCAATTTTTATAGGCAGTTTTATATATTTTACTTTATCCCATATAAGATCCACTAATTTCTCTACATCAACTTCCCTTCTACCACATGTAGGGCATGAAACAATTTCTGGTCCTCTTCTTCTAATACCAAGAAATTTCAGTATATTATATGCAACTTCTACCTCTTTTACCGGATGAGCAGTAAGTGAAACTCGTATAGTATCCCCTATGCCTTCTGAGAGAAGAATTCCCATACCAATTGCAGACTTTATACTCCCTTCAAAATATGGACCTGCCTCTGTAATCCCTATATGAATAGGGTAGGAGGTTAGAGAAGAAAGTAATCTATTAGCCCTAACAGTAGTCTCTATATCAGAAGATTTTATGGAAATTACGATATTTTCGAAATTATTATCTTCAAAAAACCTTATATATCTAAGGGCCGCATCCACCATACCTTGAGGGGTAACTCCTCCATATTTATCTATAAGATCAAGAGGCATGGACCCACTATTTACCCCAATTCTTATTGCTATATTTTTCTCTTTAGCCTTATCGATTATTGCCTTTAGATGGTCTTTATTCTTTATATTCCCAGGGTTGATCCTTATTTTATCTACCCCCTGATCAATGGATATAAGGGCAAGTCGATAATCAAAATGAATATCCGCTACTAAAGGAATACTAATCTTTCTTTTTAAAATAGCCAATTTTTCTGCAGATTCTCTATCAGGTACTGCAACCCTTACAATTTCACAGCCTACTTCTTCAAGGGATTTTATCTCCCTATACAAATTATCAAAATCAGAGAGAGGAGTTGCCGCCATAGACTGTACAACAATAGGGGCATCTCCACCAATAAATACGTTTCCTATCTGAATTTTTTTTGTTTTTCGTCTTTTAGAAAGCATAAAGAACCTATTTAAATATCCTTAATAAATCACTATATGTACCAAACAAAAAAAGTGCAAGTAATATAGATATGCCTATATAATATATAATCTGTAACTTCTCCTTTTCAAGTGGTCTTCCTCTAACTTTTTCCACACCCAACAGGAGAAGAACTCCCCCATCAAGAACCGGAAGAGGTAAAAGATTAAGAAAACCTATATATACACTTAACAAGGCAGAAAAATTCAAAAGGTTTGCCCATCCTGATCTTGCAGCCTCCCCTGCCATCTGTGCAATACCTAAAGGTCCTGCTACTTCTAAAGGTGCATGGCCTGTTATAATTTTCCAAAGGCCAATTATAACCAGCTGTAGAATTATAAAAGTAGTACGAAATCCCTTGGCTATCGCAGGGAATACTGAATATTTCTTTAATATTACTTTAAAGGTAATAAACAATCTCGCTCGCTTTAACTCTTCATCCCAAATTGGGGTAACTTCAAAATTCAAAGTTTTACCGTTTCTCTCTACAGTAATCTTTAGTTTCTTACCTAAACTTTCATTTACAATCTGGGCAATCTCCTCTGGAAGGTTTACCTTTTTTCCGTTAATAGCAACAATCTTATCACCTGGTTGAATACCTGCTATATATGCAGGTCCCTCCTCAACTACCTTATCCACAATAGGCAAAACAGATGGAACTCCATATGTCATAAATAAAAGAGAGAAAATTACTATGGCAAGAATAAAATTCATAAGAGGGCCAGCAGTAACTATAAGCGCTCTAATCCATATGGGTTTTTTATCAAATCTTCTAAAGGGTGGAATATTTTTATCTTCTTCCCTATCTTCCCCTGCCATTTTTACATATCCACCCAATGGAAAGAGAGAGATTACATACTCTGTCTCCCCCCATTTAAAGCCTAATATTTTAGGGCCAAAACCAAAAGAAAAAGTATACACCAAGATGCCAGACCATTTTGCTACTAAAAAATGCCCCAATTCATGAAAAAACACCAAAAGACCTATAACAAAAAGAAATGCAAATAAAGTAACCAATTTATCCTCCTAATTTATTGAATACTAAAATAATCAAATAATAATAAACAGGTGTAGCAAAAATAAGTCCGTCAAATCTATCAAGTACACCTCCATGACCTGGAATAATATTTCCTGCATCTTTTATTCCAACTTCTCTCTTAAAGGCAGATTCTACCAAATCTCCTAATTGAGAAATAGTTATAATAATTAAAGAGAGAAAAAAGACTGAGACAAGGTTAAAGTGGAAAAAATATGCAAAAATAAGGCCTGAGAGCAGGCCACCTAAAAATCCTCCTATCGCACCTTCCATTGTCTTATTTGGTGATATATGTGTATTTATTTTGGTCTTTCCCATTTTTTTCCCTATAAAATAAGCAAAAGAATCATTAAGCCATACAATCCCTAAGAGTAAAATAACAAATTTTTCACCATTAGGGAGATTACGTATGAGTAAAAAATAAGAAAGTGGAAGAGATATATATAGGGAAGAAAAAACTTCAAGACTTACCTTCTCAAGTAATTTATCTATTTCATCCTGAAATAGTGCCTTATATACAGAGGAAGTAATTATAAATATTATAAGAAGAGGCAAAATATAGATTCTTTTATTTATAAAAGTGAATGCCACTATAGCTGTATTTAAAAATAGTGAAAAGAATACGGAATAGTTTATTTTCTCATTTTCTGCAAATTTAAAAAGTTCATATGCAGCTATCAATACTACAGTTAAAATTGATAAAGAATATATCCATCCACCAAGATATGCAATATAGATTACGAGGGGTACACCTATTACAGAAGTAAATAATCGATACTTAAGCATCTTCTTCTACTTTTCCAAATTTTCTTTTCCGTCTACTGTAATCTTCTATAGCCCTAAAATATTCATCCTTTTTAAAATCAGGCCATAGGGTATCTGTAAACCAAAGCTCTGTATATGCTATTTCCCATAAGAGAAAATTACTAATTCTCTTCTCCCCCCCTGTTCGAATAAGTAAATCGGGGTCAGGCATAAAAGGCAAATAAAGATTAGAATAGATAAGATCTTCTGTTATATTCTCTGGATTACGAATATCCTTACTTATTATTTTTCTCACTGCATCTACTATCTCGGCCCTTCCTCCGTAATTTAATGCAATATTCAAATTCAGACGACTACCTTTTTCAGTTTCTCTCTCTAATAGTTCAATTTCATTTAAAATAGGGGCTACTCTCTCGTCTCTTCTTCCCAATACTCTAACCTTTACACCTTTTTTCTTTAGGTCTTCTATCTCACTTTGAAATACCTTTTTAAAAAGAGAAAGTAAAAACTTTACCTCTTTCTCTGGTCTACTCCAATTCTCTGTAGAAAAAGAATAAAGGGTAAGAGTTTTTATGTCTGCTTCAACTGAAGCCTCAACAATCTCTCTTACCCTTTTTACACCTTCCTCATGTCCAAAAATCCTATTTAATCCCTTTTTTTTAGCCCATCTTCCATTCCCATCCATTATAATCCCTATATGTGAAGGGATTTTTTTGTTCTTCTGTTTGTCAATCATTTATTTATCTCTTCTTCTTTTGCCTGTGCAACCTTCTCTATTTCTTCTACATATTTATCAGTTATCTTTTGAATCTTTTCCTCCCCTTTTTTCTCCTCATCTTCAGTAATAGTACTTTCCTTTTTTGCCTTACGTAGTTTTTCTATAGATTCTCTTCTTATATTTCTTACACTTACCTTTGCATGTTCTGCCTCATTTTTTACAAGTTTAATAAGTTCTTTTCTCCTTTCATCAGTTAGTTCAGGAATCTGAATACGGATTACAGAACCGTCATTTGTAGGATTTAAGCCCAAATTAGCCCTCCAAATAGCTTTCTCTATCTCAGGAAGGGATCCTTTATCCCAAGGTTGAACTACAATAAGACGAGGTTCTGGAACAGAAATAGTAGCAAGCTGCTTTACTGGCATGACACTTCCATAATATTCTACTTTAACTACATCTAATATAGCTGGAGACGCTACACCTGCCCTAATTTTTACAAGTTCTTCCTTAAATATTTCCAAACTTTTTTTCATCTTTTTTTCAGTTTCTTTATATAGCTCTTCAAGCATCGCTCAGATCACCCCTCTACAATAGTACCTATCTTTTCTCCAAGGATAACCTTTTTTATGTTACCCTTTTTCTTTAAATTAAAAACTACTATCGGGATATCATTTTCCATACACAAAGAAATAGCAGGTGCATCCATTACCTTTAAGTGCCTATTTAAAACTTCTATAAATTTTATACTATCAAATTTTAAGGCATCTGCAAAAAGTACAGGGTCTTTCTCATATACTCCATCTACTTTTGTTGCCTTAAGTACAACATCTGCTTCAATTTCTAAGGCCCTCAAGGCTGCTGTCATATCTGTAGTAAAATAGGGATTCCCTGTACCCCCTGCAAAAATAACTACTCTACCTTTTTCTAAATGTCTGATAGCCCTTCGTCTAATGTAAGGTTCCGCTATAGCTTTCATTTCGATAGATGTTTGAACCCTTGTGGGGATGCCCTTTTTCTCAAGCATATCTTGGAGAGCGAGGGCATTAATCACCGTGGCAAGCATCCCCATATAATCCCCTGTTGCCCTTTTTATTCCTTGTTTCTCAATTGCCGCACCCCTTATGATATTCCCCCCACCTATCACTATAGCAAGTTCAATACCTATCTTTTGTATTTCTTCAATCTCTGTAGCAATATAATCCAACATCTGAGGATCAATACCAAAATCCCCACTTCCTGCAAGGGACTCTCCACTTAATTTAAGAACTACACGTCTATATTTAGGTTTGGGGTTACTCACTCTCCTCACCAAGCTCGTAACGGGTAAATCTCTTTACAACTATATTTTCCCCAAGCTTTGCAATTGTTTCAGCTATATAATCCTTTACCTTCATCTTCCCTTCTTCATCTCTTATATAAACCTGTTCTAAAAGACAATTTTCTTCATAAAACTTTTCAAGTTTTCCATCCAAAATTCTCTCTATAACCTGCTCAGGTTTTCCAGGAGGAATTTGAGCTTTATAAATTTCTTTTTCCTTATCTATAACATCCTGGGGTACAGATTCTCTACTAACATAGGTAGGTTTCATAGCTGCTACTTGCATAGCTAAATTCCTTGCAAGTTGCTTAAAATCATCAGTTCTTGCTACAAAATCTGTTTCACACCCTACTTCTATTAAAACACCAATCTTTCCTTCCATATGGATGTAAGATTCTATTCTTCCATTGCTGGTAGTTCTTCCTGCCTTTTTAGATGCAGCATCTATTCCTTTTTTTCTCAGTATTTCTTTTGCCTTTTCTAGATCACCCTCAGCCTCAACAAGCGCCTTTTTACAATCCATCATACCAGCGCCTGTTTCATCTCTTAGTTTCTTCACTAAAGATGCAGTAATTTCCATATTATAACTCCTCCATTTCTATATTTCTTCTATTAATTCTTCCACTTCATCTTCTTTAGCATTTTCTTCTAATGTGGAAGGTTCAGACTGAGATTCTTCCTCTTGAGATTCTATCTCCTCTTCTTCCTGAGCTTTTACCTCTTCCTCAATTCCACCAATCCTCTTACCCTCAATTACAGCTGTAGAAATTATGTTTGTAAGAAGGGCTACAGCCCTTATTGCATCATCATTTCCAGGAATCGGATAATCAATAAGATCGGGATCACAATTTGTATCCACAATAGCTACTACAGGAATATCTAACTTTTTTGCCTCCGCAACTGCTATATACTCCCTTTTAGGGTCTACAACATAAAGCGCATCGGGAAGATCTTCCATATCTCTTATCCCATCGAGGTATTTTTTCAATTTAGCATATTCTTTCTTAAGCTTAATAACCTCTTTCTTTGGAAGGAGTTCAAAGGTGCCTTCTTCTTCCATTTTCTCCAACTCTTTTAGTCTTTGAACCCTCCTTTTAATAGTAGAGAAATTAGTAAGAGTCCCACCTAACCATCTTTCCTTCATGTAAAACATACCACAGTTCTTTGCTTCTCTTTCAATGGTTTCCTGAGCCTGTTTCTTTGTGCCTACGAAAAGGATCTTTCCACCTCTTGCAGCAAGATCCCTTACAAATTCATAAGCTTCATTTGCCATCCTTACGGTTTTTTGAAGATCAATAATATAGATACCATTTCTACTTGCAAAGATATAGGGTTTCATCTTGGGATTCCATCTTTTGGTCTGATGTCCAAAATGTACACCTGCTTCAAGTAACTGCTTCATACTAACAACTGACAAATAAAGTCACCTCCTCTTTTTGACTTTTTTTACACAAAACTATTTTAAAGTATATCATAAACCTATTTCGTAATCAAGTATTTTAGTTAAATTTATAAGATATATCTACTTAAATCTTCTTTCTTTAATATGTTTTCTAATTTCTCCTCTACATATTTCGCATCTATAGTAATAGTTTGACCTTTATAATCTGTAGCATAAAATGATATATCCTCTAAGATTTTCTCCATTACTGTATAGAGTCTCCTTGCACCTATATCCTCTGTTTCTTCATTTACTCTGTAAGAAATTTCTGCTATTTTATCTATCCCGTCTTCGGTAAATTCAATATTTACATCTTCTGTGGCAAGAAGTGCCCTATACTGTTTTAGGAGAGAATTTTTAGGCTCTCTTAGAATCCTCTTAAGGTCTTCCTTTTCGAGATGTTTAAGTTCAACCCGTATAGGAAATCTACCTTGAAGTTCAGGTATAAGGTCAGAAGGTTTAGACATATGAAATGCCCCTGCTGCTATAAAAAGAATATGGTCAGTCTTTACCGGTCCATGTTTTGTCATAATAGTAGAACCTTCAATAATAGGTAAAATATCTCTCTGCACACCTGTGCGAGAAACATCTGGTCCTGAACCCTTTCCCGAAACAGCAATCTTATCTATCTCATCAATAAATACGATGCCCCTATTCTCTACCCTATGAATAGCTTCACTTATTACCTCATCCATATCTATAAGCCTATCCGAAATAGTAGCAAATAACACTTCTCTGGCTTCTTTTATTGTCATTTTTTGTCTCTTTTTTCTTGGGGGGAATAGATTACCAAAAAAATCCTGCATATTTATACCCATACTATCCATACCAGGTATAGAAATAAATTCCATTACAGGTTTTGACCTTTCTTCAACCTCTATTTCTATAATCTTATCTTCCAATTCCCCATTTCTTAATTTTTCCCTAAATCTTTGTCTTGTAGAATTTATTCTATCTTCTTCAAGTTGATCCTCATAGGAAAACTCTACATTTTGCCTTCTCTTTTTCCTAATAGGAATAAGTGCATTTAATATCTCCTCCTCTACTAACTCCTCAGCTTTAACTTTTACCTCATTCACCTTTTCCCTCTTCACCATCTGAATAGATACTTCTACAAGTTCTCTTATCATACTCTCTACATCTCGGCCCACATAACCTACTTCAGTAAACTTGGTGATCTCTATTTTTAAAAAAGGCGCTCTTACCAATTTAGCAAGTCTTCGTGCAATTTCTGTTTTCCCTACACCTGTAGGTCCAATCATTATAATATTTTTTGGATAAATTTCTTCTTTTATATCAGAAGGTAATTTTTCCCTTCTAAATCTATTTCGTAAAGCTATAGCTACTGCTTTTTTGGCATCATCTTGTCCTACAATATATTTATTAAGTTCTGACACTATCTCTTGCGGGGTCAACTCTTCCATTTTTTACTTCACCTCCTTATACCTCAAAAGATATCTATATCTCTTCTACAGAAATATGTTCATTAGTATATATACATATACCTGATGCAATTTTTAAAGACTCAAAGGCAATATCTCGAACAGAAAGCTCTGTAAATTTCGAAAGAGCCCTTGCTGAGGCGAGTGCATAATATGCGCCTGAGCCTATAGCTACTATTCCATCATCAGGTTCTATTATTTCACCTGTTCCAGAAATCAAATAAAGATGTTCTTTATTTCCTACAATAAGTAAGGCCTCAAGACGTCTTAATATCTTATCTGTTCTCCATTCTTTAACCAAATTTATAGAGGCCTTTTCTATATTTCCTCTTGCTTCATTTAGTCTCTTCTCAAATTTATCAAAGAGTGTCAAGGCATCGGCTACAGCCCCTGCAAAGCCTACTATTACCTTATCATTGTAAATTTTTCTTATCTTTTTTGCACTATCTTTTACAACTACTTGCCCCATAGTAACCTGTCCATCACCAGCAATGGCAAGTTTCTCTCCTTTTTTAATCGCAAGAATAGTTGTTCCCTTAAACATATTATCACCTTCTTGGATGTGTTTTATCATAGATCTCCCTTAATCTCGATTTTGTAATATGTGTATAAACCTGTGTAGTTGATAAACTACTATGACCCAAAAGTTCTTGAACCACTCTTAAATCAGCACCTCCATTTAAAAGATGGGTAGCAAAAGAGTGCCTAAAAATATGTGGATGTATATTTTTAAAAAAACCTGCCTCCCTGGCCCTTTTCTTTATAATACGAGCAATAGATCTCCCTGTGAGTCTATCACCATTTTTATTTAAAAAAAGAGGGGTATTCATACTAAATTTTTCCCCATTTTTTCTTCTTCTTTTAAGATAATCATTAAGTTTTTCAAAAGCTATATCTCCTATAGGAAGTATTCGTATTTTCCCACCTTTTCCTTTGACTCTCAATGTCTGAGCGGAGAAATCTATATCACCAATATTTAATCCCTCTATTTCTCTTAGCCTCATTCCTGTAGCGTATATCAATTCCATAATTGCCCTATCTCTAATAGAAAATTTATCATTTTTTTCCCATTTTTCTAAGATTTCCCTTGTTTCCTCTTCATATAAAAAATCAGGGAGTCTCTTGTCAAACTTTGGAGAATAAATAAGTAAAGTAGGATTATGCTCTATCTCTTTTTTCTCTTCTAAAAATCTAAAAAATCCTCTTAAACTGGAAAGTTTTCTATTTATACTTCTATTGGAATAACCTTTATTTTTTAAAAATTTTACAAACTTTTCTATCTCATAATTTGTTATCTCTCTTAGATCTTCCTTTTTTGAAATATTTACTAAAAAATCATAAAATTCTCCCAAATCCTTAGCATAATTTATGACTGTATTATGGGATAAATTTCTTACCTTTTCTATATAATTTACAAATTCATCTACATATTTTTCGTCTATATTACTCATACGACTAATTCTTCCATCTTTTCTTTTTGTTCTTTAGCATTTAACTCTTCCCTATAATCACACTCTGGATTTGAACATTTTAAATATTTTTTGCTTTTACTTCCTGCCTCAACAAGAATTGAACCACATTTTGGACAGAATTTATTAACTGGTTTATTAAAAGATATGAAATTACATTCAGGATAATTAGTACAGGTATAATACTTTCTACCTCTTTTGCTTATCCTCTCTACGATTTCTCCATCACAACCCTTTATAGGGCAAGAAACGCCTATCTTCTTTACAATTGGTTTTGTATTTTTACATTCTGGATAACCCGAACATGCAAGAAAATCACCGTACTTTCCGTGTCTTACTACCATTGGTCTTCCACACACCTCACAATACTCTCCAGAAAATTCCTCTTGTACTTTTAAATCTATCTTTTCTATCTTTCTCTTGGCCTCTTCTAAAACGGGAAGAAATGAATCATAAAATTCCTTTAAGGCCTTTTGCCAATTAAGCTTTCCTTCCTCTATCTTGTCAAGATCTTCCTCCATTTTGGCTGTAAAATCTACATTTATTATCTGAGGAAAATTGGCAACAAGTAAAGAGTTTACTATTTCTCCAAGATTAGTAGGAGATAAGTATTTTCTCTCTTTTCTTTCTACATATCTCCTGGCCAAAAGGGTGCTTATAATTTGTGCATATGTAGAAGGCCTACCTATACCTTTTTCTTCCAATGCTTTAACTAAAGTAGCCTCATTATATCGTGCAGGGGGTTTCGTAAAGTGCTGAGAAGGTATAAGTTTTAAATTTTCTACCTTCTCTCCCTCTGAAAGGGCAGGTACTATTATCTCTTTTTTAGATATATCATTATAGACCAACGTATAGCCAGGAAAGAGTATAGTCTCACCTTCTGTAAGAAATAGATAATCCCCTTTTCTAATCCAAAGTTTGGTTTTGGCAAGTTCTGCATCCTTAAAAGCTGTAGCAAGAAACCTTGACCAAATTAATTTATACAATTTATACTGATCAGGGGTAAGATAATTTTTTATACTATCTGGAGTTCTATAGACAGATGTAGGCCTTATAGCTTCATGGGCCTCTTGGGCACCTTCTTTCTTTTTATACTTTCTTTTGCCTCTTGTTACATACTCTTTGCCAAAATTCTCCTTTATATATTTTTTTGCATCCTTTATAGATTCTTCCGAAAGATTAAAAGAATCTGTTCTCATATAGGTTATAATACCTACTCGCTCTCCACCTATATCTACCCCTTCATATAGCTCTTGAGCTATAAGCATCGTTTTTTTAACACTAAATTTTAACTGATTAAATGCCTCTCTCTGAAGTGTACTTGTAATAAAAGGCGCAGGAGGAGCCTTTTTTCTTGTGCTTTTTTCTATTTTTTCTACGAAAAAATCTTCACCTTTTTTAAGTTCTTCTAATATAGTCTCTACCTGTTCTTCGCTCTTTATCTCCAATTTTTTGTTTTTATATTTTACAAGTAATGATTTAAATTGCTCTTTATTTTTAGGTTCTCTAAATATACCTTCTATAGTCCAATACTCTTTGGGTATAAACTTTCTTATTTCATCTTCTCTTTCACATATAAGTCTTAATGCTACAGATTGTACCCTTCCTGCACTTAATCCCTTTTTTATTTTTTCCCATAATATAGGGCTAAGTTTATAACCTACTAATCTATCCAATATCCTCCTGGCTTGTTGAGCATCGACTTTATTTAAATCTATCTGAGAGGGGGTTTCAAACGCCTTGGAGACAGCAGTTTTTGTAATTTCATGAAATACAACCCTACATTTCTCTTCTGGGTCTATATTTAAAATATGGGAAAGATGCCATGAAATAGCTTCACCTTCTCTATCTGGGTCTGTTGCAAGGTATATTTTCGAAGCCTTTTCTGCATTTTTCTTTATCTCACTTATCACTTTCCTTTTTTCAGGAATTATAACATATTTAGGGGTAAAAGTAGAATTCACCTTTACCCCTAAATTCATCTTAGGCAAATCTCTAACATGCCCCATCGAAGCAATAACTTTATAATTTTTACCTAATATTTTTCCTATGGTTTTTGCCTTTGCTGGTGATTCTACCAAAACAAGATATCTCTTTTTCATAATTATCTGTATCCTACCTTAATTGTAGTAACGCTGATATAAAAAATCTTTTTCTCCTTGCTCTCTATCAATGGCCAAGGTATCGAGTATACTAAAAAATATATCTCTTGTTATATCTTCATCTATATAATATATAATATCTAATACATCTTCCCTATCTTGAGGAGAAAGTTGTCCTGTAGAAGTAAGCCAATACAGAAGACTCTGAACTTGAGGAGATAGCTTTTCCCTCTCCTCTGAATTTAATGGTCTTACAAACGAAGTATTTATAGAATTGAGTTCAGAAATAACCTCATCTCTTTCCATATATACACTTTTTTCCAATATAAGCGATACCCAAAGTATAGCACTTTCTATTTCTTCTTTAGAATACCCCTCTTCAGCTAAGGCCTCTATCAATCCATCTTCCTCTCTTATTTCTCCCCCTGTTTCAATAATATAAGAAAAAATAAGTCTTATCAAACTTTTAATACGAGAATCGTTATCCATCAACTACCTCCACAATATTCTCGAAAATCAAGCAAAGAGAATTATATAACAAAATTAATTTTTTTGCAAATAAAAAATTATTCACCAACAAATGTAATTGTAAGATGTCTAATCCTTGGCCCATCTGACTCTAAAAGGAGTATCCTTTGCCAAGTTCCCAAGGAAAGTTTCCCATTGATTACAGGTAAAACCTTGCTATCACCAAAAAGAGTACTTCTTAGGTGAGCATGGGCATTTGTATCTATCCTATTATGATAATAAGATTTATTCTCTGGGATTAAGTTCAAAAGTGTCTCTTTTATGTCTCTTATTAAATTAGTTTCAGCTTCATTTATAGTAATACCGCAAGTAGTATGTCTTAAATTTAGGGATATTAGACCATTTTTAGGATCGTGTTTTTTTACCGCATTTATAACCATATCAGTGATATCAATAACATCCACTTTGGAACTTGTAGATATTGAAATTTCATCCGTAAAAAAAGTCATAATCTTTTCCCTCCTACTTTTTTTAATTATTATATCATAAGTTTACAATGAAAGTAATACCAAGCAACAATAGATAATGCAAATTAAATGTATAAAAAAATTTGCAAATATTAAAAAAATGTGATATAATTTTTGAAAAATTAAATAAGGGGGGATTTAGTATGAAACGGAACTTATTTTTTGTTTTAACTCTTTTTCTTATCCTTATAGTTACCACGGTAAGTTATGCTGCCTATCCAGAAAAACCTATCAAAGTGATAGTAGCCTTTTCGCCTGGTGGAGGTACAGATACAGCAGCAAGAACGGTGTTCAAATTTGCAGAAAAATATAGTCCTGTCCCATTTGTAATAATCAATAAACCGGGAGCTGCAGGAGAAATAGGGTTTACATTTTTGGCAAAAAGCAAGCCTGATGGTTATACTATAGGGTTTATCAATCCGCCTACAACCCTTATCCATCCTATCTTAAGACCAAATAAAGTAAAATATAGACTAAAGGATTTTCAACCTATTGCAAACATTGTAAATGACCCAGGAACCTTAGCAGTAAGGTCTCAAAGTAAGTTTAAAACAATGAAAGAAGTAATGGATTATATAGCCAAACATCCTAATAAACTTTCTATAGCATATGGAGGTCCTGGCACTTCTGAAGCACTTGCATTAGAACAGTTAGAAAAATTGGCAGGTGGTACATTCAGAAAAATACCTTTTGAAGGAACAGCTCCTGCAATAGCTGCCCTATTAGGTGGACATGTAGATGTTATGATCTCTAACATTTCAGAGATTTATAACCAGGTCCAAGATGGTAAAATCAGGGTACTAGGAGTGGGCTCTTCAAAGAGAATATCCTGGGTGCCAGATGTTCCAACATATAAGGAAGCAGGATATGATGTAATTCAGGTAGCACTTCGTGGAGTAGCAGCACCAAGAGGAATTACAGAAGAACAGATAAAGTGGTTAGAAGGCCTTATAAAAAAGGTATTTAATGATGAGGAATTCCAGAAAAAAGCAAAAGAGATGCAACTTCCTCTTCAATTTATGGGAGCGAAAGAATACGAAGAGTTCCTAATAGACCTTGATAAAAGACTTAGAGAAATACTTATAAAAAAATAATATAATGGGGGGGCACCCCCCATTATATTGAAATGGGGTAAATATGAAGTCTTTTTCTATATTTACTAGCATAATTTTATATACTATTTCTTTCTTTTTTATTATCAAAAGCTTTTCTATAGAGTATGAAGAGGCTCGTATTTTCCCTCAAGTAATAAGTATAATTCTTATCATACTCACTAGTTTATACCTTATAAAATCTTTAAAAATAGATACAAGTCTAAGGGGCAATCTGCAGAGAGTATTAGGGGTAAGTATACTTGCTGTTTTATATATTATATTTATACCTATTTTGGGTTATTTTGTAATAACTCCTATAATTATATTCCTCATAATGTTTTATTTAGGGATGAAAAATATAAAAATACTGATACTTAACCCTATAATATCAACTCTTCTTATATATTTTGTATTTGTAAAATTTTTTAAAATTCCAGTACCATAAGGAGGAATAAATGGGGCTTTTCTTACACTCTCTTGCGGTAGCTCTATCCCCTATCAATATTGTTTTTTCAATAATAGGGGTAGTGGTTGGCATCATAATAGGTGCACTTCCAGGGCTTACATCAACCATGGGGGTAGCCCTTTTCATTCCTATAACTTTTAGCATGTCCCCTACAACAGGTCTAATAACCCTTGCTGCAGTATATATAGGTTCTGTATATGGGGGATCTATATCTGCTATTCTTATAAATACCCCTGGGACACCTGCCGCGATAATAACTACATTGGATGGATACAAGATGACACAAAAGGGTGAAGGAAGTAGGGCAATAGGAATATCTACAATCTCTTCATTCATCGGAGGACTCATAGGTGGAATATCCCTACTATTTATCTCTCCACTACTTGCACAACTTGTATTAAAATTCGGACCAGCAGAGATATTTTTCGTAGCAGTTCTTGGTCTCACAGTAATAATAAGCCTTTCAAAAGAAAAT
>CAYWXH010000019.1:14293-27075 GCA_964462295.1 uncultured Atribacterota bacterium | reverse complement strand
TTTATTAAAAAGATATTTACTTTTTACTTGCTTTATGTTATAATTTTTAACATAAAAAGAAGGGAGGGATTTTTATGAAAAAATTAGGCCTTTTTGTAGTTCTCCTTATTATAGGAGTACTTATAGGGATAGGTTGTAATACTCCTACTACACCATCTGGAACATCTACGCCAACATCTACACCAACTGCTATTACAACAGCAACATCTACCAGTACTCCAACAGGCACACCCACAGCAATCCCAACAGGCACAGTAACTCCTACAGTAACACCCACTATTGCCCTAACACCTACTATTACCCCTACAAACACGGCAACTCCTACTAATACACCAACTGCAACACCTACTATTACCCCTACAAACACGGCAACTCCCACAGCAACCCCTACAAACACGGCAACTCCTACTAATACACCAACAGTAACGCCTACAAACACTCCAAGTGTAACACCTACCCCTACACCAACTCCAAACAGGACACTTAAAGAAGCTACTATATTCGAAGCAGCAAGAAGTAAAACAACTTATGGGCCTGGAGATGCCTTAGAACTTGTATTTAATACAAATATTAATCTTTCTAAGATCACATCAAAGGATGCTACTGACTATGTAGTAATATTCTGTTATAACCAGAAAAAGACAACATGGGGCGGAAAACTATATATAAACTCTGAACACCCAGATACATTAGTAGTGGTATTTGATTCTACTACTAGCATATCATGTCTTACCTCTAAGATATCAGTTGCGGTTATAAAAAATACAATAGAGGCAATGGGAGGAGGATATATAAAAGGGGTCTCCAAGACTCTCAATTCTATATGGCCATGGCAAACTCTGACATCATATGGGGGAGTAAAGGCAAAATCTGGCCTTCCAAAATCAGGATTTAATATGAATAATATGGGGAACTGGCATATGGCAGGAACAATTATAATCCCAGGGCCAACGACTACACCGCCACCTGGGATACAACCTACGTTTACTGTTACAGTGCCCCCTCAGCCTACAGTAGTACCAACAATTCCGCACGGTATATAAAAAAAGGCCCTCTTGGAGGGCCTTTTTTTATTGAGTAAACTCATGGATAAGTGCAGATACATGAAGATGTGTTGCATCATATGATGTGTCTATAAGTCTGTATGGGAATTTTCCTTCATCACCAAGTCTCATAAGATGATCGAATACCCTTTTGGGAAGATTCTTTAAGCTTACCGCTATTCCATGATAACTTGATGCATTACCTGGTCCTCCATTTGGCCAGTTTTCATAATCATATACCTCTCCCGTAGGAGGACCTCCGAATGTCTTTCCCCAAGGATGGGTAAGGGGCCATTTCTCGATATATGGACCATCCCACTTTTCATCTATCACATCTGTCCAATCATTAGGAATAGTGTTAGGATTTGCAAGGCTTGGATTCTCGTTTCCTGTAGATGGATCCCATGGATAGGGATGTGTAAATCCTGGGTCAATCCCTCTATCTACATCAGGTGGCCAAAAACCTATATCAGAATAGTACATTAAAGATGCCGTCTTTAGTGTATGAAGATCACTTATTGCCTTTGAAATCTTTGCTTTTTCAATAGCATTAAATGCATTTGGTGCGATAATTGCAGCCAAAATACCAATTATCGCAATAACTACTAAAAGCTCAATAAGCGTAAACCCATCTTTTGATTTCATACTATCTCCCCCTAACTAAGGATTTTAATGTTCTATATCTGGCACAAGAACTATAACCATCTCTCCATAAGCAGAGCTATAACCTGATGCATTTCCTCTCACAAAGCCAGTTGATAGGTCTCCATCGTCTATAGTTCTATCTATCACCATTATAGAATTTACAGGGATTTTTCCACTGTTGTCAGTTTGACTTCGTGTATGGTCATCATCAAATACTACTATCCCATCTTTATCTGAATCTCCTGCGCCATTTATTACCATTATACTCCAGCGTTCCATACCATTCCATGCGTGAAATTTCCACTTTTCAAGATATGGTCCATCCCATCCTTCTGTGCCATCATCTTCGAGAAATGGATTTGGATCAGTATAATTGTCTACTCCTCCACCTACCCCATCCCCATGAGGCCATACCCCTGTATCTCCATAGAATACGTTAGCTGCTGTTTTTATAGCTTTGGCATCTCCTATGGCTTGTGCACATTTTGCCTTCTCAATAGCTTTAAATGCATTTGGTGCGATAATTGCAGCCAAAATACCAATTATCGCAATAACTACTAAAAGCTCAATAAGCGTAAACCCATCTTTTGATCCCATACTATCTCCCCCTAACTAATTCTTTTTTTTATAATACCCAAAAATTTTTAAAATATGACACTACAATGTATTTATTTCTCTAAAGCCTTCACCATATACTTCACCTACTTTTGAGACAAGTATAAATGCAAATGGATCCATCTTCTTTATAACCATCTTAAATTTTGCAAGTTCCCTCAGTCTTACAACGGTTAAAAGAACTGTTTTCTCTCTTCCTGTGTAGCCACCAATTGCCTTAAATACAGTTACCCCTCTCCCTAATCTATCGAGTATAAATTCTTTCATTTGATCGGGTTTTTCCGTAATTATAAGGATTTGTCTGGAGTTTGCAAAACCCTCTAATACAATATCTATTGCCCAACCTGTGACAAAGACAGATAAGACCCCATAGAGTGCATAATATATATCTATACTTGGAACTATAACAGAGCCCATTGTAATAGTTATATCAGATACCCATATACCCTTACCCGGTGGAAGATGAAAATATTTATTTATAATCATGGCAATAATATCTGTACCCCCTGTAGATGCACCTTGAGAAAGTACCATTCCTAAGCCTATGCCTGATAGTGCACCACCGTAAAATACTATAAGCATAATATGTGCAGGGTTTTTGAATGTAGGAAGGGGTAATATATATGTAAAAAAATCTATCATAAGAGAAAGTATTATAGTAGAAAAGATAGATTTAAAGCCAAAACTCATCCCGAGTATCTTAAAGGCAACAAGAAAGAGAAATATATTCATTATAAGATAGGTAACACCTACAGGGAGATGGAAAAGATGATAAAGAATGATAGAGATGCCACTTATTCCCCCATTTATAAAATTGTTGGGGATAACAAAGGAAACCAAAGAAAAAGCGATTATGAAATTTCCCAATATGATAATACTATACTCTTTGAGCCATTTTTTACTATTTGTCATATTTATAATAATAACATATCCATAGTAGAAAGTAAAGGTTTTTTAAAAAAGAACAGTATTGGGTACTAAAGATTGCCACGGCCCTTTCAGGGCCTCGCAATGACAGGGGGTGGTTTGTCATTGCGATAAGGAGCGGTTTTTGTTCCGACGAAGCAATCTCCGTGCCCTAGCTGTCATTGCGAGGAAGGGCGTATTTTGCCCTGACGCGGCAATCTCCGTACCCAAGGTGTATTGGGAAACCCAAAAGAGAGATTGCCACGCCTCCTGCGGAGGCTCGCAATGACAATACATGAGGGGGGCCGTAGATTGCCACAGGCCACTCCGTGGCCCTCGCAATGACAAGAGGGTGGTTTGTCATTGCGAGGAGCCCGCATTTTGCCCTGAGTGATGCAATCTCTAGGTTTGACACTATTCAGCATACAATTAAGATGAATTCCTAATAAATATGTGTTATAATATAAATAAAAAGACAAGAGGTATGAAATGATAGATGAGCACTTTTTAGAAGAACTTTTAGATTTTGCAAATATGTATATATGGGTACTTGAGCGTCAAAAGATAGGAGATAAATGGGAATTTGTCTATAAATATCTCTCCCGAGGAGTGGAGAGATTTATACCCATAAAGAGAGAAGAACTTTTTGATAAACCTTCTATATGGATAAAATATGTCCATCCAGAAGACAGATACATTTTATCAAATACCCTCTCCATTATTTCCAAAGAGAAAAGTGTGCATGAGGTATACAGGATAATAGACAGAGAAGGAAAGATAAAATGGGTAGAGAGCATGGTTTATCCCATTCTAGGAAAAGATGGTAAACTTTTAGGGTTAAAGGGTTATACTATTGATATATCAGAGAAGGTAGAAAAAGAAGAAAAGATTAAAAAAACTAATAAATACCTCTATACCCTTGCTCATATAGGGCTTTTATTTTTAGAAAGTAACAATGTAGAAGATACAGTAGATGAGGTGCTTAGGATTTTAGGGGAAGCGACAGGTGCAGATAGGGTATATTGGTTTGAGGCATATCATAAGGAAGATGATACATATGTAGCCCAGAAGGGAGAATGGGTAAGAGAGGGGATTAGTCCACAGATAGATAACCCTAAACTTAAGGCATTACCAGAGAAGAGGGAGAGTTCAGAGAGGTATAAGATACTTTCCCAAGGGGGAGTGTATATTGGTTATACGAAAGACCTTGAGGATCTTGAATATAAGCAACTTTTGGAGGAGCAAGATATAAAATCAATCCTTATAGCATCTATGTATGTGAACAATAGATATCTTGGATTTTTTGGTTTTGATAGTGTGAAAGAAGAGAGAATATGGGAAGAAGAAGAGGTTTCCCTGCTTAAGACCACTGCAGAGATGTTTGGGAATCTCCTTCTTAGAGTTAGAAAGGAAAAAGAGCTAAAAACTCTTAATCTCCAGTTTGATACCCTTATGAAGTCCATGCCTGTACTTGTGGCATTTAGAGATAAAGATGGCAGATGGATATATGCAAACCCCCTTGCAGAAGAATATCTAAACCTTAAAGGAAAAGACTACAAAGGAAAGACTACACGTGAAATATCCAATATTTCTGAAAACGAAGAGCTTAGTAAAGTATATTGCATAGGAGATATCTATGACAAAAGGGTAATAAGGGAGAAAAAAACGCTAGATTATCCTCTCACTTATAACAAAAAAGGTAAAAAGGTCTATCTCCATATAAAGAAAACCCCTATATTTAATGAAAATGGTGATTTAGAAGGTATCCTTGTGATAGGTATAGACATTACTAAGGAGAAGCTGCGAGAATTAGAAAGAGAGCAGATAAAAAAGAAGATGACACAGATGCAGAAGTTTGAAAGCCTCGGTCTTATGGCAAGTGGTATAGCACATGATTTTAACAATATATTAACCGCAATATCTGGAAACATATCTCTTATTCAAGGTGTATGTGCCGATTCTTCTCAGATAAAGAAGTATATAGGTAGAATAACAGATGCTATAGATAGGGCAAAGTCTCTTATCCAGAATATGTTTACATACTCTGGAAAGCTAAACACCAAAAAGCAGATATTGAATTTATCTGAAGAGATAGAGAAGATTCATGCCTTTATTGGGGCAGCTATCCCAAAACATATAAAGGTAGAATTAATCCCCAGTGAAAAACCTATACATATCTATTTTGATTCATCTCAATTACAACAAATCATTATGAACCTTATTATAAATGCAAAAGAGGCAATAGGTGAGAAAAATGGTGTTATAGAGGTCTTGGTAGATAAGATTTTTTTAGATAGGGAAAATATAGGGAAAATATCACATCCTATGAGCATAAAAGAGGGAAACTATGCCATGATCCAGGTAAAAGACAATGGTCCTGGTATCCCACCTGATATACTTAGCAATATATTTGACCCATTTTTCTCTACCAAATCTACAGGTAAAGGACTTGGACTCTCCATTATAGCAGGAATAATAAAAGGGATGAATGGTGGTATAAATATTATTACAGAAGAAGGTAGGGGAACCATATTTCAGATATTCTTACCCATTTTAGAAAAACAAGAAGATATAGATCTTCCATTAAGAGAAGAGATAAATGAGAAAAGAACAAATGAAGAAAAAGTGCTAAAAGTTTTGATAGCGGATGATGAAAAATGGGTAAGGGATATGCTCTCTGATGTCCTTTCTATGTTGGGATATACACCATATAGTGTAGAATCGGGACAAAAGGCAATAGAAAGCATAGAAAGAGAGCCCGAATCTTTTGACCTTATTATCCTTGACTATAGTATGCCAGGGATAAATGGAATAGAGACCATGAAAAAGATAAAAGACATAAGACCAGATATCCCTATTATACTCTCATCAGGATATGTAGATAAAAAGATTACAGAAGAGGCTGAGAGATTAGGGGTGGCTTTTATTCATAAACCTTATAGGATCGACAAATTGGATAAGCTTATAAAAACACTTATCTAACCCTTGCTTTTCTTAGAAAAATATATTATAATATGTTTTAACTATAAAAAAAGAGAGGTGATTTTTTGATGGGGTGCATAATAGCCTAAAAAGAATCCTTGTATTTAAAATTCCTGCCTATACGGGTACTACCCTCTGTAGTCTCCATATTTTCCTCTAAATTTTTCCTACTTTTAAAAAATCTAAAGAGGTGACCTTTATGAAAAAAATAGGGGATTTTTTTATCCGTATAGGTAAAGACCTATCTTTTACCTTTCATGCTATAAGTTTAGATCTTGATAAATATTTAGAGCTTGACCCATCTGTTTCAAAAAAATGGATGGTTATACTCTCTTCTTCAGGTTTCCATGCACTTTTTCTCTATAGAATAGCACATCTTTTTTGGAAATGGGGTCTTAGACTTCCTTCTCTTTTAATATATGTATGGAGTAAGATCTTGACTGCATCTGATATCCATCCTGCAGCCCAGATAGAAGCTGGGATAGTAATAGATCATGGAATAGGGACTGTTATAGGATCAACTGCTACCGTGGGAAGTGGCACACTTATCTATCACGGTGTAACCCTGGGTGCCAAAAGACCTGTTAAGGGAAAAAGGCATCCAGATGTGGGAAAGGGTGTGCTCCTTGGTGCAGGGGCCAAAATACTGGGGCCTATTACTATAGGGGATAATGTTGTAATTGGTGCAAATGCGGTAGTGCTTGATGATATACCCAATGGAGCCTTGGTTGTGGGTATTCCAGGAAAAATATTGAATAAAAAGGAGATAAAACTATGTTGTTAGATACAATTGGAAATACAAGTTTAATTACTCTATCAAATTTAGTGACACCAAATAGCATTTTTGTAAAAGTAGAGAAGGAAAATCCTTCTGGTAGTATAAAGGATAGGGCAGCATATTTTATGATAAAAGATGCAGAACTTAAAGGCCTTTTGGGAGAGAATCAAAGGACTGTGGTGGAGCCCACAAGTGGAAATACAGGGATTGCACTTGCCATGATAGGTGCCAGAAGGGGTTATAAAGTGATCCTTACGATGCCTTCCAATATGACAAAGGAGAGGATTAAGATTCTTAAGATGTTTGGGGCAGAAGTTGCTCTTACCCCTTCTGATGAGGGGATGATGGGTGCGATAAGGGAGGCAGAGAGGATAAGGGATGAATTGGGTGCTTTTATGCCCGATCAGTTTAGAAACCCACAAAATGCACTTTCCCATGAACTAACTACAGGTCCTGAGATCTTAAGACAGACCTCATATGATATAGATATCTTTGTTGCAGGTATAGGGACAGGGGGGACTATTATGGGGATAGGCAGGGCCCTTAGGAAGATGCTTGGGAAAAAAGTAAAGATAATAGGGGTGGAGCCTGCCTCATCCCCTATTTTATCAGGAGGTAGCCCAGGAAAGCACAAGATTCAAGGTATAGGTGCAGGATTTATCCCTCCCATTTTAGATACATCTCTTCTTGATGATGTAATAAGGGTAGGGGATGATGATGCAATAGGTATGGCAAAGATACTCTCTTCGAAAGAGGGGCTTTCTTCTGGCATATCTACAGGTGCGAATATCTGGGCGGCAATTTCTCTTTTGGAAAAATATGGAAAAAATAAGAAAATAGTAACAGTTGCGCCAGATGGTATGGATAAATATATTAGTATATTGTAAAATATTTCCTGATATAGGAGAAATATAGGCATTAGGCCTATTTTAAGTTTATGATAAATTCTCCTGTGGTATCTATATAGAGTTTTTTTGTCTTTTTAGATAGGTTTGTGTCACACCCTATAAGGATACGGCGTATTCTTTGAATAGGTATTACAAAGTTTATCTTATTTTTTTTGTAGTTTACCTTTATCCCTGGTACTTTTATCTTTGTCCCAGATTCATTATATGCATCTATTGTTTTGCCCCTTTTCTTAGAATATGACACAGTCCCCCTTATGTAGCCCCTCTTTCCTGGGATAAAAAATCTAAGTTGATAGAGATATTTTTTCCCTATATTCTTTACAAGTGTCATTTGGATAGTTAGGTGGTTTTTAGAAAATTTTGCATCTATATATCGTATATTTGCACCAGTATCTACATAATCTACCAATACATCTGTGATAAGATCTGGAATTTCTACCTCATTATCATTTTCAAGTAAATATTCTGGGACCTCTCCCCACAACTCATTTGTCCTTACAAAAGAGAGTAGCAATCTCTTTAAGAACACAAGTTGGGTTTTGTATTTTAATATAGCCTCCCTTTTTTCCATTTCTACATCTTCTATATCATATGAACGCCAGTTTGTCTTGTATATCTTCATATCTTTAGGTGGAAGAAGTGCCCCTTTTGGATAATAACCTTTGGGATAGGGAAAGTTTCTGTAATGAACAAGATATGTATATATAGCAGGGATAGGAAGCTTCTTCCTTTCTATTAAACTCAGTATAGCTGCTATAGAAAAGCTATATGTGGACCAGTGATCTACATGGAAATCAAAAGGGGAAGGTAAAAAAATAATGTTTGGTTTTAGTTTTTCTATGATATGAGAAAGTGTATCAAATACTTCTTTTCCCCTATACGGGGCATTTTTTACATAACTTGTACTATATGGTGAATGTGTTACCTTTGTAAGGGGAGATCTATAGAGGTTTTCCCAATAGTTTATCCATAGGGGAGATATACCCCTATCTGGGTAACCCAAAAAATATATATGTTCCTTTTTTACCCCTAGATAGGTAAGTGCAGATATGGATTCAAGTCTTCTCTTTTCTCCAAATCTTATGAGGGATTCGGGCTTTCCGTTAAAACCTTGTTCAGTTTCTGCAGCAATCTTGTATCCATCCCCATATGTCATAAGCACTACATAGACCCTTGCCCCACTTTTTATAGCCTTTTTTATATACCCTCCTGGCCCTAATGATTCATCATCCGGATGTGGTGCTACAACTAATATAGTATCCATTGAATCTGGTTTTTTTATTTCAGGGGCCTTAAATACTTTCCTTATTCTATTGTTTTGAAAGGCCTCAAAGTAGAAATTTGTATATATGAATGCATTATATATTATAAGAATTATCAAAATATTTCGGATAGCCCTATTTGGTACAATCTTCTGAACTCTTGTCCAGAGTTTTTTCATTTTTTTCTCCTATATTAAGTATAAGCCATTTCTTTTGAATAAATACAATATACCATCCCAAATAGAAAAGTGCAAGTACTATTATAATATCAAGGAAGTGTATAGAGAAAAAGGCATAAATATATATCCAAGCCATATAAAAAAGCCTATTTACGATCTTGAATTTTGGGCTTTTAAATTTTACTATTTTATACATTACACCATTATTTTTTACATGGACCTTTATGTAGTGATAAAAGTAGTGGTTGGGATCTGTGCCAAAAAGTTCTGCCCCTGCTCCACCTGTTATGATATATGGAGTCTTTCCCCATACCCCTTTGAAATATCCGTGAATATGGGATGTAAATAACATTGTAACCTTGTATTTGTCAAATAGGGCATTCAATCTTTTTGCAAATTCTATATCTGATAGGCTATGTCCCTTTTTGTAATTACCCTTTCTTGGGTCATAGAGGGGTACATGCATAAATATAAAGAGATTTTTAAATTTTTTGGATTTTTCAAGCTCTTTTTTCAGCCATACCATCTGCCAGGGGTCTATATCCTTTTCGTTTGCATCATCAACTACTATAAAATAAGTTTCTCCTATGGCAAATGAATAGTAAAAAGGTCCAAATAGGTCATAATAATTGGCCCTTCCCCTCTCTCTTAACTCATGATTTCCCAAAACTGTAAGAATAGGTACCTTTAATCGATCTATCTGATGTATGAAAAATCTGAATTTCTCCCTTTCCCCATCAAATACAAGGTCCCCATCATCTATTACAAAAAGTATATCTTTTTCTCTGTTTATGGCATCTATCATCTGGTTAAAGGTTTTAATAGAGTTTTTGTTATCTCCTAATACTATAAATGTAAAGTCCTTTTTTGTTTTATCTATTTTTTTAAGCATTTGCCAATTCCACATTTGAATATTCGGAAATGTGATCACAGAGTAAATTTTAAAGCCAATGGTTATGATGGCTATAATAAAGATAATAGTTACTATACGTTTTTGAAACAGTTTTTCTTTCATAAGAGAACCTCCGCCCTTACAAGAGATAGTATCCCTTCGTATTCACGGGTTAAATTTTTATCTTTTTCTATATCACCCAAAATTTCCTGAAATTTCTTTACATAAGGTCTTAACTTTTCCCCTGTCTTAAGTGGTTCTAAAAAGTGGAGTGCATATGCTGCAACCATTGCCTCTATTGCTATAACTTTTTCTGTATTTTCAAGTATTGTTTTTGCCTTTCTGGCACCATATGTTCCCATTGATACATGGTCTTCCTGATAGGCAGAAGTTGGGATAGAATCTACAGAAGATGGATGGGAAAGGACCTTGTTTTCACTCACCAGAGAGGCTGCCGTATATTGCCAGAGCATAAACCCTGAATTAAGACCAACCTTTCCCTTTGCCAAAAAGGGAGGAAGCCCAGAGACAAGAGGATTCACAAGACGATCTATCCTTCTCTCTGAGATATTTGCCATTTCACTTAGGGCAATTCCTAAAAAGTCTGCAACAAGGGCTATAGGTTCTCCGTGAAAGTTTCCCCCACTTAAAGCACCATCTTCAAATATGAGAGGATTATCTGTAACAGAGTGTACCTCTGTAAGTACCGTATTTTCCACATAGTCAATAGTATCTTTCACAGCACCCAATACCTGGGGTATTGTCCTTAAGCTATAGGCATCTTGCACTTTGGAACAGTAAAGATGTGCCTCTCTTATTTGGCTTTTTGCAAGATATTCCAAAAGTTTCTCTGCCACATAGGCCTGTCCTTTGTGGGGTCGTATCCTGTGAATACGAGGGTCAAAAGGGGTTGTTGAGCCCTTTAGTGCATCTATACTCATAGAAGCTACCATAATGGCTCTATTAAGCAACCTTTTTGCATCATAGGTAACCAGAGAGAGTATGCCTGTCATTACCTGTGTGCCATTTATAAGGGCAAGTCCTTCCTTTGCCTTAAGATGGATAGGTTTAAGTCCCTCTTTTTCAAAGGCTGTTTTAGATGGAACAAGTTCCCCCTTATAATATACCTCCCCCTCTCCTATTAATGTAAGTGCTATATGTGCAAGGGGGGCAAGGTCCCCACTTGCACCAACTGACCCTTGTGAGGGAACAAAGGGGGTAATATCGTGATTTAGCATATCTACCATGAGAGAGATTACTTCTTTTCGTACGCCGGAGAATCCTTTACTTATAGAGTTTATACGAAGTAACATTATAGCCCTTACAATGTCTTTTGAAAAGGGCTCTCCTATGGCGGTAGAATGACTTCTTATAAGATTCTCTTGTAGTTCATCTATCTCATCATGTGAGATTTTTACCCGATCAAGTGCTCCAAACCCTGTATTTATTCCATATATAGGCTTCCCCTCTTTTAAGAAACGCTCTACATTTTTTCGTGAGTTTTCTATTCTAGTGAGTGCGTTTTGAGAGAGTTCTACCCTTTCAAAACCCCTGGATACCCTTACTATATCCTCCAGTGTTAGTTCTTTATCTATTAACATAGCTACACCTCTTATACACTGTTTTTCTAATTATAGCATACAAGAGGTGTAGTTGAGAAATCTACTTCAATACTCCCACAACAGGAAAGCGATAGATGAATTCTGGTCCATGAGGTGCGTCCTTTAGGGCATCTGTAAGGTCCTCTCCTGCACTGTGAAAGACCTGATGTTTTCCATCTTTCCATAAAAAACTCTTTGTAACATCATAGACTTTTCCGTTATAAGCTATGTATGCTGCTTGTCCATCTTTTCCATTATACTTTGAAAGTTCTTCCCTTGAAAACATTTTCATTTTGGCCTCCATAGCTTAATCCATGTAATAGGTTATCTTAGAAACTTAGATACAAATGGGGATGTTTCTCCTCTTCTTAAGAAATGGCCCGATGGTCCTTCCCCTAAGAACTCTGAAAACCATGATTCATGTTCGATCTCTTCATTTAGTATGGCAAGTGCCAAATCATATGTCCTGTGATCTTTCCCAGCGGTCATATTACAAATCTGGGTATAACCTCTTACTGCACATCTTTCTGCCTCCACTAGTACCTTAAGTATTCCCTCCACATCATTTGGTACCTCAGGTAGGTTTGCAGGGGGACATGCAGAAATATCATGGAATTCTTTCATATCATCGGGGAGTTTTCCACCTAATTCATAGATTCGGGGGACAAGTGCCTCAAAATGATTTCTATCCTCAATACGTGCAACCTCTGCTATCTCTTTTAGCCCTTCACCTTGTAGACCTATAAGGTTTACTCTTAAAATAGTGTAATAATAAAAAGTTGTAAGCTCTGCAGATGCATTTTTAACAAGGAGTTCTACCAACTTGTCTACATCTACCCCAGATCTCTCCACCATTTCGCGTGTTACTTTAGCCATATTAACGCCTCCTTTTAATAATTATTAATTAATAATTATTAGTATTTGATATTTATTATATCATTAATTTTCTATTTGTCAAGCTTTTTTATAAA
>CAYWXH010000019.1:0-14193 GCA_964462295.1 uncultured Atribacterota bacterium | reverse complement strand
GAAGCCCACCACACCCCTTGTCATTGCGAGGCCCTGTTAAGGGCCGAAGCAATCTCCGAGGCCCAATTCTCATGTTCCCCTGTGTCGTCATTGCGAGCCTCCGAAGGAGGCGTGGCAATCTCTCTTTTGTGTATAGGAGACCTCAACAGAGGTTGGGGGCAATACTTTTTTCAGAAAAATGTGGGTGTTGCAAGTAAAAAATAGAGGAGGACAAATCCTCCCCCCTGTTTAAATATATCGGGATGAGAAGATCCCTTTTGCCTTTTCAAAGGCCTCATCCCATAATGATTTATCTCCTTGTGGTTCAAACTCTTCCAAGGGAAAGGATCTTTTTACTATCTCTCTTCCTTCTTCGAGATTTTTAATCTTTCCGAGGGCTATTGCCTGTATGAGGATATTTCCTATGGTTGTTGCCTCAATAGGGCCTGCTATGACCTTTTTCCCTATAGCATCTGCACTAAATTGAGAAAGGAGTCTATTTTTTATACCTCCTCCTACTATATGTAAAACATCAATTTTACTCCCTGTGATCTCTTCTAAGAGTTCAAATACATAACGATACTTTAGGGCAAGACTTTCAATAACTATCCTTACTATATCTCCAAGTTCTTCAGGGGTTTTTTGCCCTGTATTCTTCAGATATTCCCCTATAGCATCTATCATATCAGGTGGATTAAAAAATATAGGGTCATCGGGATCTATTATAGCTACAAAAGGTTTTGCCTCTTTTGCAAGCCTTACAAGCTCATCATAGCTTTTTTCATCCCCCCTTCTTATTGTAGACTTTCTTATTCCCTGCATAAGCCAAAGTCCCATGATATTTTTAAGAAGCCTTATATTCCCAAGTACGCCACCCTCATTTGTAAAATTGTATTTATAGGTTCTTTCATCTATAATAGGAGTATCTACCTCTATTCCCATAAGTGACCATGTGCCTGAACTAAGATATGCCCATTTTTCACCTTTTACAGGGACAGAGGCTACGGCAGATGCCGTATCATGTGCACCTGGTAGTATAATAAGGCCCTTTGAGACCCCTAGTTCTTTCTTTATATGTGGTAATAGTTCCCCACTTATCGTGCCAGCTGGTACAATAGGGGGAAAGATATCTTCTGGGATACCAAGTGTTTTTATAATTTCCCAATGCCAATTTCTGTTTTTATAATCATAGAGTTGTGTAGTAGATGTAATTGTGAATTCTGTCTCTTTTCCCCCTGTAAAAAAGTAAGAAAATAGATTTGGCATAAGTAGAAATTTGTCTGAGATCTCAAGCATTGGGTCTTTGGCCTCTACCATAGAAAATAATTGAAATATGGTGTTTAACTTCATAAATTGGATACCTGTTTTAAAAAACAACTCTTTTTTTGGGATGATTTTAAAAACCTCATCCATCATGTGGTCTGTGCGTAAATCTCGATAGTGATATGGATTACCTATAAGATTTCCTCTTTTATCTAAAAGTCCAAAATCTACCCCCCAGGTATCAATTCCAAGGGAGGCAATACTGTCCCCATATTTTTGTCTGAATTTTAGTAACCCCTCTTTCATGTCCTGAAAGAGCCTAAGGACATCCCAAAATAGATGACCATTTATATATACAGGGATATTGGGAAATCTATGTATCTCTTCTATTTTTAATCTATCTTCATCTATAAGACCTGCCACAAGCCTTCCACTTTCTGCCCCAAGGTCAAAAGATAAGATATAACCCTCCATTTAGCCCTCCTCCTTTACAACAGGTATCACATATGGTCCCTCTGGGATAACGATAGCCCTTACATCTTCTCCGAATCTCTCTCTTGCAATCCTTAACCCATCTTCTAAACTTTCTATTTTATGGGTAAATGTAAGAGTTTGATCTTCTTCAGAAAGGGATGAGTGCATATATATTTTGTCTGTTACTTTGAGTACCTTTACGAGTTCTTCAACCTCCCACTGGTCAGGTATAAATCTTTCCATATTATAGAGCCTTTTCATAAAAGAGTCATAATCCGCTATCTCTTTAAGCTCTATTAGGACATCTCTGAAATATTTACTCCCAAGCCCCTCACTACATTCTGATGCAATAATAATCATCCCTTTTGGTTTTAGTATCTCAAGTACCCCTACGAGGCCTTTAACTGTTTGATAGTATGTTTTGTCAAGGGGATATCCTGCAGATGTAGTAATAACAAGATCAACCCTTTTCTCTATCTCTATGCGGGAATAAGCCCTTGCAAACTCTACTCCTTTTTCGTATGCCTTCTCAAGATCCCCTGCAAATATACCCCCTATATTTCTTTCCTCATCTATTACTACATTTAATATAAAGTCTACACCTGTAATTTTTGCTATTTGTGTTGCCCCTTCATGAAATGGGTTATTCTCTAGGGTAAGATTTTTTGCATAAGGAGATTCAAGAATATAAGGGCTATGGTAATATTTTACAGTTTCAAAGGAAGATATACCGGGCAATATTGATTTCCTTCCCCCCGAGAATCCTGCCATAAAGTGGGGTTCGATTAATCCTGTAAGTATTTTGAGGTCAGCATCTAAAAAGTATTTATTAATATATATGGGGATATTTCCTGTTTTTCCTACATATTTCATATCAGATGTATCCATTGCATCATGGTTTATAACCCTATACCTTCTCGCGAGCTCCTCTCCTATAAGTTCTATAAGCTCATCCCCTATGTTAGGTCTATGGATCCCTGTAGCGATAAGAATAGTGATTTTGTCTTCTTCTATACCTGCACTTTTTAGTTCTTCCAATAGGGGAGGGAGGAGAGTTTTATTTGGTACAGGTCGTGTAATATCAGAGATTACTATTGTTGCTTTCTTTTTCCCTTTTGCAATCTCTCTTAAAGGTGGTGTACCTATAGGATGGGACAAGGCCTCTTTTATTTTCTCTTCAGGATTATCTATCTTTGGCATCTTCTTTTTTCTTATAACCTTATCAAGATTTTTCTCAGGGATATCAAGGCTAAGGCCTTTTTTCCCATATAACAGATCTATTTTCATACCCCCCTCCTTTATCATTTAGGATAGATTATCTTAATACCCTTTTGCATCAAAAAATCAAGTTGTGATTTTTCCGGTTTTCTATCTGTAACTATTAAATCTATTTTATCTAGGTTTGTAGATTTTACCAATGATTTTTTCCCCCACTTTGTACTATCTATTAAAAGTATCACTTGACTTGAATTTTTTATCATTTTTTTCTTAATTTCTGCCTCATATATATCTGCCTCATATACACCCTCTTCTTCTAATGAGAGCGATTTTGCAGAGATAAATGTTTTATCTGCGAAAAGTTTATCAATACTTTCTTCAGTTGAAGGTCCTATAAGGGAAAAGGTTGCAAATTTTAAAATTCCCCCAATGAGATTTACGGTAATATCTTTTCCTTGGGTAAAACTTAAGGCAGTATATATACCATTTGTGATGATATTTATGTCTTCCTTTTTGCCCACTATGGTTTTTGCAAATTCTAACACTGTGGTAGATGCATCTAAGAAGAGTGTCTCTCCAGGAAATACAAGCTCTTCTGCAAGATGGGCAATCTTCTTTTTGAGGTCTAAATTTTGAGAGGCCCTTTTTGCATGACTTTTTTCATATTTTACCACATCCTCACTATACATTATACCCCCATATATCTTTTTTATAAGGCCTTCTTTTTCTAGTTCTTCCACATCTCTTCTTATAGTGACAAGGGATATATTGAATTGATCTGCAAGCTCTTTGAGTTTGACTACTCGCTTCTCTTTAACCATATTCAGAATCTTCTCATGCCTTTCCTTTTTCAGCATCTTACCATCTCCATTCGTGTCAAAATTTATTTTTATTATAGTATTTAAAGGCTCTTTTTGTCAAGATATAGGAAAAAGAAATGAAAAATTTATATACATATTTTTTATCACTTAAAGTGATAATTATGATAAAAAAGTGACTAATATCTATGAAATATGGTGAAATATATAGATTAAATTTATTAAAATTTATTAGTCCGTCTACTTAACAACCAAAAATAAAGATATTATAATTTAATCAAAAATAATTTTTTCCAATGGAAAACTAATTAAAAGGGTATCTCTTTTTCATGGGATAATAAGTTATATTGCGAGAAAATACTATAAAATAATGCGAAATATCTCCTATAGGTTACTTCTTAAAACTACAGAGAAGGGGGGTGAGATTAAATCAATATTGCTCTATTTATCTAAAAATAAAAAATAAGGAGGGTCTATTATGAAGAAGGTATTAGTTTTATCTTTGGCTTTGATTTTTGTTCTCAGTTTGAGTTTATTTGCATATGGTGAGTCCTATCTCCTTGCCCCAAAGAGTCTCAATAATCCATACTGGTTTGCTGTGGAAAATGGTATGAAAGATGCGGCTAAAAAATTGGGCGTAAAGGCAATATTTGATGCACCTGTTGAAGCAGATGTGGCAAAACAGGCACAGAAGATCATAGATTATGTGATTAAAGGTGTTGCAGGTATAGGTATTTCTCCTAACGATCCAGAGGGAATTAAGGTTGCGGTAAAGAAGGCACTGGAAAAGGGTATTCCTGTTATTACCTTTGATGCAGATGCTCCAAATAGTGGAAGATATGTCTATGTAGGAACCAACAACTATAAGGGTGGCTATGAAGCAGGAAAACTTATGGCAAAGTTTATAAGAGAGAAAAAGGCAGATAAAAGTGAGATAAGGCTTGCTATCCTTACAGGTGGACTTGCTGCGCTTAATCTGAACCAGAGAATTCAAGGCTTTAAAGATGCCCTCTCCAAAAATTGTTCCAAAAAGATAGTTTATGTGTCAGATCCCTTCCCATGTAATGATGATACAGCAAAGAGTATCCAAATTATTGGCGATGTTATGAGAAAGTACAAAGACTTGGATGGTTGGTTTATGGCAGGTGGTTGGCCACTCTTTGCACCTCCAAAGTCATTAGAACAGGCACTTGGTGGAAAAGAGAGAATAAAGAATCTTATAGTAATTAGCTTTGATACATTACCACCAGAGCTCGAAATTGTAAAGGCAGGAATAGTACAGGGATTAGTAGGACAAAGACCTTATATGATGGGATATCTCTCCATGATGATCCTATTTGATATGGCAAGATTAGGAGTAGAAGAGACACTTAGAATCCTTCCTGAGGATAGAAAGGTTGATACAGGATTAGATGTAGTAACACAAGAAAATGTTGCAGAATTTATGAAATCTGTAGAGAAGATCTATCAGAAGAGAAGATAGTAAGAAGAGGGGGGTAGTCCCCCTCTTAAATCCTAAAGAATAAAGGAGAAGATTAGATGAAGAGGGTTTTTCAAATAAAAGAGATAGGTATCCTTATCATTTTGATTTTTCTCATGGCCTTTTTGGGAATTACTACAAAATCTTTTCTTACCTCTGAAAATCTTTTGACTGCACTTTTAAATATGTCTTTTATAGCCATTATGGCCTTTGGAGAGACTATGGTTATTATTACAGCAGGAATAGACCTTTCTGTAGGGTCTATTTTGGGTATCTCCAGTGTTGTTATTGCACTTATGCTTCATGATTATCATATGGCCATGTTTCCTGCTATTCTTTCTGGACTCCTTATCGGTACCCTCATGGGTCTTATAAATGGAGTCCTTATAACAAAGGTAAAGCTACCCCCCTTTATTGCTACTATGGGAATGCTAAGTGTTGGAAGAGGTCTTGCCTATGTGTTTACAGGAGGGTGGCCTGTATCCCCATTTCCTGAGGCTTTTACCAATATTGGTCAAGGAAAACTCTTTGGTATCCCTAATCCTGTTTTATTTATGTTGGTCCTTGCTATCCTCTCTCATATATTTTTAAAATATACTGTGATAGGAAGGAGAATCTATGCGGTAGGTGGGAATATAGATGCTGCAAGACTCTCAGGCGTGAAAGTGGATAAGATCCTTATCCTTGTGTATGCAATAGCGGGTTTCTTGTGTGCTATATCTGGTTTTCTGATGACCGCATGGCTTGGTGTTGGACAGGCCAATGCAGGACAGGGTTATGAACTTGATGTGATAGCAGCTGCTGTTATAGGTGGGACAAGTCTTATGGGTGGTGAAGGTACGATATTGGGTACCATACTTGGTGCAGCCATTATGGGTATATTGAGAAATGGGCTTATCCTTTTAGGGGTCTCCTCTTTTTGGCAACAAGTGGCTATCGGTATAGTAATCATATCTGCAATTGCCTTTGATAGATTGAGAGGGGGGCTGAGAAAGTGAGCCAGGCAATACTTGAGGTAAAAGATATATGGAAAGAGTTTCCTGGAGTTGTCGCATTAAAAGGTATAAATGAAACATTTTTAAAGGGAGAAGTGCATGCTATTGTAGGAGAAAATGGTGCAGGAAAGTCCACCCTTATAAAGGTAATATCCGGTGTTTTTCCCCCAAATAAAGGGGAGATATTTTTAAAAGGTAGAAAGATAAGATTTTCTTCACCTATTGATGCGAGATCTCACGGAATTGTAACAATATTCCAAGAACTTTCTGTACTTCCTAATCTCTCTGTTGCGGAGAATATATTTATAGGTCAAGAGAAGTCTTCTTTTGGATTTCTAAATTATAAAGACCTCTATAGGAGAACAAAAGAGATCCTAAACCTTCTTGAAATTCCAGATATTTCTCCTACTACTATTACGGGAAGGCTTTCTGTGGCATACCAACAACTTGTGGAAATAGGTAGGGCAGTATCGGGACATGCAGAGGTAATCATAATGGATGAGCCCACATCATCCCTTACAGAAAATGAGGTAAAAACCCTTTTTGGTATTATAAAAAAACTTAAAGCAAGTGGTGTTACTGTTATATATATTTCTCATAAGCTGGAAGAGATATTTCAGATTGCAGATAGGGTTACTGTTATGAGAGATGGTGAAAAAGTGGGGGTTTACAATATAGATGAGATAACAGAGGATAGGATTGTAGAGCTTATGGTAGGGAGAAAGCTGGAAAGTTACTATGTAAAAGATTCTAGGCCTTTGGATGGGGTAGTGCTTGAGGTAAAGGGTTTTACAGGAGAGAGATTTAAAGATGTAAGCTTTAACCTTAAAAAGGGTGAGATACTTGGTTTTTCTGGACTTGTCGGTGCAGGAAGGACAGAACTTATGATGTCTCTCTTTGGTTTTTTACCCTATGAGAAGGGAGAGATATATGTAAGAGGAAAAAGGGTAAATATAAGAAGTCCTCTTGATGCTATAAGACACAATATGGGACTTGTGCCAGAAGACAGAAAGCTCCAAGGACTTATACTTATAATGACGGTAAGGGAGAATATCACCCTCCCTGGGCTTGATAATATAAAAACTATGGGGTTTATAAGGCTAAGTGAAGAGTATAGGATAGCAAGGCAAAAGATAGAAGAGCTCTCTATAAAAACACCATCTGTGGATCAGAAGGTGCTTAATCTTTCAGGGGGGAATCAACAAAAAGTAGTACTTGCCAAATGGCTTAATTTAAGGCCCGATATCTTAATCCTTGATGAGCCTACCCGTGGAATAGATGTAGGTGCAAAGGCAGAGATCTATAAGCTTATGAATGATATGGCAAAAGAAGGAATAAGTATTATAATGGTATCATCTGAGCTTCCAGAAATACTTGCCATGAGTGATAGAGTAGCGGTAATGGCAGAGGGTGAACTTACAGCGATCTTAGAACATGATGAAATTACAGAAGAGAAGATTATGCACTATGCAACACCGCGTTCTGTCCTTTCAAAGGCATCATAAGAAGGAGGGAAAAATATGAGTTATGTTTTATCTGATTTGAGTTACCAAAAAAGGGTAAGGGGTATGGATAGAGATACCCTTTTAAAACACCTTAGGGAGTTTGACCTTAAGATAAAGCCTTCTGTAGGGATTTGGTATTTTTCTCCTGGTGCAAGCAGGTTTCATGATAAGTATTTTCCAGATAGAACTATAAAGGAGAGACTCAAAATTATAGGGGATTTGGCAGAACATGGTGTAATGGGTATAGAGGCACACTATCCTGCAGAGATTAATTTTGATAATCTTGATTTATACAAACAATTGGAAAAAGATACAGGTATAAAACTTACAGGTGTGGCATTTTCCCATTTTTATGATAAAATATTTGAATTTGGAAGTCTATCTAATCCATATAAGGAGATAAGAGATAAGGCTATAGAAATAGCTATAGGTGGCCTTAAGGTAGTAAAAGAGCTTGGGGGAAGGTTTGCCATATCATGGCCGGGCATAGATGGCTATACCTATTCCCTTGGGACCATCTTTCCATGGATGTGGGAATGGTTTGAATCCTCTATGGCAGAGGCGATGGATGAGGTACCTGGGGTACGGGTTGCAATAGAGCCAAAACCGTATGAACCTGCACCAAACAATATTTACAGGACAACAGCAGAGGCAATACTTGCCGCACAGAGAATAGAGAAAAAGCTTAAGAATCCAGAAAATGTAAGTCTTCTTAAAAGTGGCTACACCCTTGTAGGTCTAAATCCTGAAATAGGACATGTGAGAATGGGATATGAAGATACAGGTAGTGCATATAGTCTTGTAGCTATGGAGGGAAGACTTGCCCATGTCCATATGAATAGCCAACCCCTTGGAAATTATGACCAAGACTTAAATGTAGGGGTAGTAGAGTGGCAACAGGCAGAGACCCTTATGTTTGTGCTAAAAATGATAGGATATAAGGAGTATATGGGTATAGATATAAACCCTGAAAGGATGCTACCAGAAGATGCAGTAAAGATAAATATCCGTGCACTTCATATAATGAAGAGGCGTATAGATTCACTCCCCTATGAGAAGATGCTTGATGCATACCTTGACCCCAAGAACAATAGGGGAAAGTTAGAACATATCTATCTTGATCTTATGGAGAAAAATATAGGGTAGGAGTCCTTCCTGCCCTATTTATTTTATTGCACCCTGGGTAAGACCTGATATGATCCTTTTCTGGAAGGCAAGAAATATGAGGATAACAGGAAGTACCGTAATGGTTGAGCCTGCCATGAGATGGACATAATCCACCCCTTGTAGTGTATTGAAGTATGCAACCCCTATGGGAAGTGTACGCATACTATCCGTATTTGTAAGTATAAGGGGATAGAGGAAGGCATTCCAAGTGGTAAGGAATGTATTTATAATAAGTACTGCAAGTGCAGGGGTAGAGATGGGTAGAAGTACTTTAAATAAAATAGTAAAATCTCCTGCACCATCCATCTTTGCCGCCTCATCTAACTCTTTTGGAAGCCCATCAAAATACTGTTTCATAAGAAAAATACCAAATCCCTGAACTGCAAATGGCAGAATAAGTGCCCAGTATGTATTGTACATATGGAGTTTTCGGATAAGGATAAAAACAGGTATCATAAGTACCTGTGCAGGTATCATCATCCGTCCAATTATAATAAAAAGTATTATGTTTGAACCTTTGAAGTCCTTTCGTGATAGTCCATATGCCACCATGGAGTCGAAAATGACGTTGAGTAAAGTTACAGAAAAAGTTACAATAACACTATTTAAGAAGTATCTATGAAAATTTCCACTCTTCCAGACATCTACATAATTTTTAAAGGTTATACTCTTTGGGATAAGATTTTTGATATCTGGTAAGACATTTCCACTTTCCCGTAAAGATGTAACGATCATTACATAAAGTGGAAAAAGGGTAGATAGTAAGATAAGTATTAATAAAAAGTGAGCGATAAATCTCTTTGTTTTATATGATATATTTTTTTCTATTACCATATTATCCCCTTTGAACAGCCTTTTTCTGTATTATTGTAAATATGAGAATAATTGCAAAAAGTATATATGAAATAGCTGCCGCATAACCCATTTTCATCTTATGGAAACCCATCTCATAAAGATAATAGACCAAAGTAGTAGTCCTCCTTAGGGGGCCTCCCCCTGTCATTACGAATATCTCTACAAATATCTGAAAAGAACGAATAGTATTTATAACAAGTACGAAAAAGAGCATAGGGGAGAGAAGTGGAAGTGTAACATATCTAAATAGCTTAAAACCCCTTGCACCATCAAGCTCTGCCGCCTCATATACATTTTTGTCTATGGATTCAAGACCTGCCAAAAAGAGTATAGTATAGTATCCAAAACTTGCCCAGATATCCATAATCATGATAGCAGGAAAGGCATAGTTTGGCTCTGCAAGGATTCCCCTTCCGTGTCTTATTGTAAGACCTAAAAACTTTGCAAATGCAGTAAGATAACCTACAGGGGAATAGAGGTATGAAAATATAGTGGCAATAACCACTATAGATGTGACAACAGGCATAAAATAGCCTGATTGAAATACCTGCTTTCCTCTTATATTGAGATTGCTTTTTAATATATTGGCAATAGTGAGTGCAATTATTGTGGTAATAGGTACGGTGATTACCACAAAAAGTATGGTATTTTTAAGTGCTATATCAAAGATCCTATCATGTGTAAGGAGCCTTACATAATTGTGAAGGCCTACAAATTTGGGTGGTTTTCGCCTTATAGGGCTATACCTTGTAAAAGAAAGGTATAAAGAGAACAAAAAAGGATAAAGAGAAAACACCAAAAAGGAGATAATCCAAGGTGATAAAAATATGAGTGTAAATAGCTTATCTTTTCTGTTTTTCATATCTATTGGAAGGGGGCATGTGCCCCCTTATGAGAAATTATTTATTTTCCTCTTCAAATTCGGACAATATCTCGTCCATCTCTTGCTTTGCCTCATCCATGGCCTCTTGAGGTTCCATGGTACCATTGTATACCTCTGTGATGTACTGAGTAAGAACCTCCTGGAGGTCTACCCATTTTGGATGTGCAGGTGGGGTTTTTGTGTACTTTAATTGCTCAAGTACTACATCAAATCCTGGTTTTTTCAAGAAAAATTCGTCATTTAATACACTTTTGTCTGCAGGCAAAAGTGTAGGAATACGAGAGGATATTGCCATTGCTGATTTTTTAAGTACGATAAATCTTGCAAGCTTTTCTGCAGCTTCTGGATTTTTGGTATTTGCGGGTATTACAATAACCTCTGCACCACCAAATTGTATGGGTTTTGCACCTGGTTTGTCAGGCTTTACGAATACTCCATATCCAAAATTAAGATCTGGCGCATCTTTTTTAAACTTTGCAATTTTCCCTACATCATCCAATATAATGCCGACTTTTCCCTGCATAAATGCCTGGCGTACATTTAGATTTGTATCGATCATAGAGTATTTTGTAAGGCTTTTTACATAAGAGAGTGCCTCTACGAATTCCTTGGAATTTACTGCAGCGGTTTTCCAATCCTTGGAAAGTACAGATCCACCGTTTGACCATGCAAATGGTAGGAATGTTTGCCATGTGGTGTACTGTCCGGTCTTTATGCCAAAACCGTATACATCATTTCCTAATGCATTTATAAGCATTGCTGCCTTTTTGAGCTCTGCCCATGTCTTAGGTGGTTTGTTTGGATCAAGTCCTGCCTTTTTAAAGAGATCCTTATTATAAAAGAGGATACGAGTAGATATAACCCATGGATATCCGTAGTACTTTCCTTTATAGATTACTGGGTCCCACATCATATATTTATCAAGGATATCATTTACTTTAACCTCTTTTAGCGCACCATCTGCTGCAAACTGTGCCACCCATGTAGAGCCAAGTTCTAATACATCAGGGGTATCACCTGCTGCAAATGCAGTAACAATCTTATCAAAACCCTTACTCCATGTGAGCCTTTCCATCTCTACCTTGATATCAGGGTTTGCCTTTTCAAAATCAGATATAACAACCTTCATCCACTTCTCTGGCCAGAAATTCCAGAATTTTAAAGTGGTTTGCCCCCAAGAAATAGCAGAAAAAAGCATAAGAACTATTAGGGATAATGTAATTACTATAAAATGTCTCCTCATAACATACCTCCTGTTTCATTATTTGTTATCTCAAATTATAAGGCAATTTCCCTACTGAGTCAAGAGTTCTATTTAAGAACTTTAATAACACTTTTATAAAAACATCATCAAAACTATATGTGACAATATAATTTTTTGGTTTTTTCTTCATCCAGAGATAATCATATGGGGAGGAAGTAGAGATGATAAGGCTATTGGGCGATTTTCTTATTATTAGGTCTGCAAATTTGATTACATGAGGATTTAACATTGTATCTGGCAAAAGAAAGATAATATTTCCGTTTTTCCTATATTTGTTTATCTCTTTTATATATTTATATGGACTATCTTTTATGTTGTAGAAAATCTCCTCTGTCTCTATTCCTTCTCTTTGCACCTCTTTTGTGAATAAATCTTTGAACTTATATCCTTCTTGTACCAATGTAGTATTTATCCTACTTGGCACAAATATAAGATATTTTCCTCCCTTCTTAAATGTCCAATCACCTTTTTTATAGATAGCCCTTTTTGCTATATTTTCCTTTGTTTTTATAGGGTCTATTTTTTGCACTTTTAGTTCTAATTTCTCCATTTTTAGTTTTAGTGTAAGTACATTTTTTACTGCCCTATCTAATACCTCTTCGGGGATGTTACCGTTTTTTACTTCACTTACTATATAATCTATACTTTTATTTATGATATCTTCATGATTTTTCCATATAATAAACATATCTACTCCAGCAAGGAGTGCCATCTTTATTGCCTTTGGAGTGGAATAGTTTTTGGATATTGCCCCCATAAGCATATCATCACTTATGATAGTGCCAGAAAATCCCATATCTTTTCTTAACATATCCATAGCCTTTCCAGATAGTGTGGCAGGATATTTTGGATCTATGGCATCAACTACTATATGTGCTGTCATGATGGCAGGGATTCCTTCTTTTACAGCCATTTCAAAGGGGGCTAAGTCGACCTTTTTAAGCTCCTCTATGTTTCTTTTTATACGGGGGAGCCCTATGTGAGAGTCAGTGTATGCGGCACCATGTCCGGGAAAGTGTTTTGCAACAGGTAAGACACCCCCATCTAATAGACCTTTTATATAAGGCATTCCCATCTTGATAACGGTATCGGGATTACTCCAGAATGCCCTCACCCCTATTATAGGGTTTCGTGGATTACTATTTACATCAAGTACAGGGGAGAAGTTCATATTTATCCCAATGTCATGAAGGGATTTACCGGTAAGATATGCAGTATCATATGAGAGTTTTGGATCTCCTGCCGCACCTATCGCCATCTCATTTGGTGGTACAAATACCCCCTTTCTAATGCGGGCGATAAACTCCCCCTCCTGATCTATACCAAAGATAAGAGGGATCTTTGCCCGAGAAGGATTGTGTCTATTTATCTCTTCTATGAGTCTTTTCACCTGGCTGGCATCATCTACATTTCTTGAGTATATAATAAAACCCCCTACATTGCGAGAAAGTAGGCTATCTATAGAGGCATTATAGGTTTTACCATTAAAACCTACCAAAAAAAGTTGTCCAACCTTTTCCTCTATACTCATGCCATGAATAAGTTGCATAATAGTAATCGTTCCCAACATCAAGGCCTTAAAGATTAATGTCAATTTTTTCCTCCCTAATCGTCAAATCCGCCATCATCAAAATCATCATCAAACCCACTATCATCTGTGTCATCTGGGACATCATCTGCTACCTCATCTGTTACATCTTGTCCCTTTTCTTCTTCCTCCTCTTTTTCCTCTGAATCAAACTCATCTCTTCTGTCAAGTTCTCTATCATAGTAATCATATCGATCTTGAGAAGTTCCCTTTGTGGGTGTCCCTTTTTTAAACAGAAAAACAAGACCTATCAATACCAAAAATCCTATTATTATACCAATATAACCCATATTGACCTCCTTTATTGTAATTAAAATTGTCTTAAATTTAAGCCCCAAAGGTCTTTTGTGCCTTACTTTCTAAAGGCTCATGGCCTTCCCCTCCTTTTTTGTGTGAGCGCGCAAAGTTTCTTTTCTTGCTTTCTCTCATTGCGTAACTTTTTCCTTGTTATTACAGGCACCGCCCCTCTTGTCATTGCGAGCCTCCGCTCTTTCCCTTGTCATTGCGAGGCCCCGCCAGGGGCCGTGGCAATCTGCGAGAGCCAATTCTCGCTTTCCCCTTCCTTGTCATTGCGAGGGGCTTGTTTTGTAGCCCCGAAGCAATCTCTCTTTTGCACTCCCTCATTCACCTTGGCTACCAGAGATTGCCACGTCGCCCAAAATACGGGCTCCTCGCAATGACAAACCACACCCCTGTCATTGCGA
>CAYWXH010000018.1:0-27366 GCA_964462295.1 uncultured Atribacterota bacterium | reverse complement strand
AAAAATAATTACTATTTAGACATACGAGTATATTTTAAAGGAAGTGATGAAGAGTATAAGCCATCTAAAAAGGGGATAATGGTTTCATTGGAAATGTTAGATGACCTAAAAGAAGCTTTAAATAAAGTAGAAAAAGCACTTGATGAAGGAATACTTGATAAAATAAAGTAGATGGAATCCGATAGATTCCATCTACTATGTAGAGTATCTCATAAGATTTCTTACAGGCACCATAAGCATCATATTCTGTCTTATGTTCTTCCTGATATTTCCTCTATTATTTATCATATCTATAACAAGGGAAAGAAAAACCTTAAAATCTAATCTATCATATCTTTTATCATATATTTTTATATAATAATCCTTCCATATACCAAATGTAAGTAGTCTTTTCCATGGGGCCCTACTTATTGTAGCTACCTTAAATGTCTCTGTTCCTTTAGTATATTCAATATCGAAAGAGACTGCACCTAGGGTAAGAATCCTTCTTATAACATTTTCATTTAAGGTAAGATCCCCATCTCCTTTGACAAATTCATTATTTATATCATAAAGTTCTCCAAGTTCCATAATTTTCGTCTTCTTTTTTGAAAATATAAGTGCAGGCAAAAATTTTATAGCATTTATTGGCAGGGCCCAAATTGTCTCATGAAACTCCTTCTCCCTCTGTTGGATTTGATGGTCTTTAAAATGATCTGGTGGAGTAATACTTTGAAGATTTACATAAAAACAAGCTTTAAGGTGTTTCTTCTCCTCTAAATTTATTCTATGTTCTTGAGGTGTATCTTCACATATCTCATTTGTAGGGTCAAGTTCTCCATCTGGTTTATAAGTAAACATGGCTCGATAATATATGGTTTTAAATTTTTTCTCACTGATCCCTGGTTCGGTTATAGTACCTATATACTTCCTTTTTCTATTATTATATTCGAATACATCTGCTATAAATTTATATACTTTATTAAGGATACCATATGGGTGAAAAGGTCCTATAAATAACCATTTTCTACTTTTTATAAAATCCCAATGGAGGAAAGGGATAAACCTATAATGAACCCTCAAAAAGGAATATTTCCAATCTTTTGACCTTTCTAGGTCTGGAAGCTTTTCTTGATTTATGGTATCTTCTCTAGCTTCCAAAATTTTTTCTTCAGTTTGTGTCTCATCCACTTTTTCAACTACTTCTTTATTTTCTATATCTTTCTCCCCTTCCTGTGGACTCTGCTTTATAGATTTTTGCTCATCCATACTACCCCCTCCTCATTTAAACTCTTTTATAGTCATCTTCATATCTTATTATATCATCTTCGCCAAAATAGGTCCCGTATTGAACCTCGATTACTTTTATAGTGTAGTTATTTGTATTGTAAAGTCTATGTTTTGTTCCTATTGGAATATGTACCATTTTTCCCTCATCTAAAAGAAAATCTTTATCATCAAGTACTATTCCTGCAGGTCCCTTTACGACTACCCAATACTCGCTTCTCTTATTATGGGATTGAAGGCTTAATCTTTTACCTGGATCAACTTCTATTCTTTTTACTTTATATGTTTCTCCCTCTTCAAGTACCTGATATCTTCCCCAAGGTCTCTCTTCTCTTTCCATATATACACCTCCACCATTATTCTATACTCCAAACTTATCTTCTAATAACTTAACTGCTCCAAAGGCGTCTTTTCCATATCCATCAGCATCGATTTTTTCTGCAAAACTTTTGGTTACCATTGCACCTCCCACCATTATAAAAATATTAGGGAATTTTCTTTTTATCTCTTTTACCGTTTTTTCCATGCTCTTTAAAGTAGTAGTCATCAAAGCACTTAACCCCACTGCATCTGGATTGTACTTCTCGATAGCAGCGATGATATCGCCGACAGGTACATCCTTTCCTATATCAATAGTCTTATACCCAAAACTATCACATACAAGACCTACAATTTTCTTCCCAAGATCATGAAGGTCTCCTTCCACTGTGGCCATTAAAATAGTGGCTTTTTTCCTTGTATCTTTCTTTTTCATATAACCTTTTACTATTTCAAATATAGATTGTGCAACCTCTGCTGAAGAGATAAGTTGGGGCAAGAAAAAGATCTTTTTATCATACTTTTCTCCTACAATTTGGAGGGCTGGCATAATGTATTCTTCTATAAGAGAAAATGGCTCTTTCCCGTCTTCTATAAGTCTTTTTGCCTCTCTTTGGGCCTTTTCTTTTTCCCCATATATTATCATATCTTTAAGATCAGTAATTTTCAAGGCTTCTTGGTGTTTTTGCGTAAAACTAATAAACCTCGTCCCTTTTTCATCTTTCCGAAGGATAAAATCTGAAATAAGTACAGTCTCTCTCATCCCCTCTTGAAGTGGATCTAAGATAACCATATCAAGGCCATTTTGTAAGGCCATAGACAAAAATACACTATTTATCTTTGCCCTAAGGGGCAAACCATGAGAGACATTAGAAAGGCCCATAATAGTAGGTAATCCAAAAATATCCTTTATCATTTTCAAGGTATCTAGAGTTACGCGTACATCTTTTGCACCAAGTGGAAGCACTAAGGGATCGACAACAAGGTGTGATGATGGAAACTTTAATTCTTCTGCTACTTTTAACACCTTTTCAATAGCCTTTATCCTCTCCTTTGCCGTCTCTGGTATACCAGATTCGGTAATAGGTAAAACTACTATTCCTCCTCCATACTTTTTTGCAAGGGGTAATTTCTGTAAAAGATCAACCTTTTTTGCAGTAGTAGAATTTATAAGAGGCTTTCCAGGGTATATCTTTAGCCCTTCTTCCAACACCTCTATCTCATCACTATCAAATACCAAAGGGAGTTTTGAAAGTTTTATAAGTTCTTCTGTCGCCATTCTCATTATCTTTTTTCTATCAGCCTGGGGTACCCCTACATTAAGGTCTAGCATATCTGCACCATTTGTCTCTTGATCTATTGTCTCTCTCTTTAAGGTTTCAAAATTTTCACTTCTAAGTTCTTCTAAAAAGCTCTTTTTTCTGGAAGGATTTATCCTTTCTCCAATTATGACAGTTCTTTTTCCTATTCCTATTTTTTCGTTTCTACTTGTAAAAGAAAGGCCAATGTTTATATCAGAATAGTTTACTTTATGAGGTTTCCCCTTTAATCTATTTGCCAAAAGTTTTATATGGTAGGGAGTTGTACCACAACACCCACCTACAATATTTGCCCCCCTTTCATATAGAGATTCTATCAATTTGTAAAATACCTCAGGAGAGACTTCATCCCATCTATCAGGGGGTCCTGCATTAGGATAAGTTATTATAGGAAGAGATGTATTTGGCCTTAAAAGGTCTATAAGCTCTGGAAAAATAAATGGATCTGCACCACAATTTGTGCCTACTATATCTGCCCCAAAGGCCTCTACCGTTATGCCTGCAATATCTGGAGAGGTTCCAGTAACAGTTAAGGTTCCCTCAGTATATGTAATCGAAACAGCAATGGGTAGATCTGAAGCCTGTCTTAATCCTAAAATTGCCGCCTTTACCTCTTGAATATCTATTTGAGTCTCCACTAGATAAAAATCTACCCCTCCATCCCTTAGGGCTTCTCCTTGTTCCTTATAATACGAAACAGCCTCTTCAAAGGAAATATCCCCTAAAGGGGCAATCATTTTCCCTATAGGTCCCATAGAACCTGCCACATATGCCTTATCTTTTGCAATAGTGCGAGCAATTTCAGCACCTTTTCTATTTATTTCATATACCTTATCACCAAGGCCCTTTAGGGTTAGTTTATATCTATTTCCTCCAAAGGTATTAGTAGTGATTATATCTGCTCCTGCTTCAAGATAATCTTTGTGAACATCTATAATCATCTTGGGATTTACCAAATTAAGCTCTTCTGGAATAGCAAAAGGGTCTAGTCCTCTTTTGTATAGCTCTGTACCCATTGCACCATCAAGAATAAGGATTCCTCTTTTGATGCGGGAAAGTATATTTTCCATAAACAAAACTCCTTTCTAAAAATATTACTTATTAAGCCCTATAATTGCTGTTACTGATTTTCGGGGGATCATCATATGAGATTGAGTAACTTCTATCCCTAATTGTTCTCCTCCAGAATAATAAACCAGGTCTTTTTGAATGGTAAGAGGAAGATCTCCATACCCAGGACTAAATCTCATCGTAAGAGAAAATCCCTTTCTCTGAAATTCACTTCGTATGTTTGCATGAAGAAAATCCATGGCCTGATCAGAAATTGTAGAACCTACTGCATCCAAAATAAGTCCTTGAGTATACATACCTTTACTTTCCATCTCTTCTACTTTTTTTTCAAGTTTATATCCTATCGTAGTTGCCAAAAGTACTACATAAAGACTATTTTTTAATACCTCAGAGATACGCCTTCCTGGAAGTTCAAATTTTTCAAGCTTTATAAGATTCTCTTCTTTTTCTATAATTTTCATAATAGAGTATGCACCCATTGGTATAGCAATATCCTTACCTAATTTTATCATCTTTTCAATAATCTCTTCTGTTTTTGAATCAATTTGAGTAATACCTCTTTTTTCCCCTAAATATCCCTTGATTTCCTTTGGATTAGGTTCTATAGAAATTTTTAAAACAATAGGTTTCACTTTGTTTGCACAAACCTCCCATCACTATATTTATAAACTCTTACTCCATCTCTATATGAGAGCACTATTTCATTATTTCCATCATTATCTATATCTTTTACTGTAGGATAAACTTCTATCCCTTTAGATATAATTATACCAACATTTTTCAATATCTTTTTATTATCTTCCCACCTAAAAATCTCTAATACGGGATACCCTAATGGAGTCTCTCCCTCTATGGCAAAAAACTTAGTATGTTTATTATAAACTATAAGCCTTGGAACTATATTTGTAATTGGTAATTTATATTTAAAAACTTTGCTTATTTTTAAAGAATTCGGAGATATATAGGAGATTTCGATATGTGAGCTATCTCTATAATTTACAAAAAAGACAATATCCTTTATATTATCATTATTAATATCTATAAATTTTTCCTTGGCATAATAGAGAGAGAGGGGTGAAACTTTATTAAATGCCTTATATGTAAAAAGAGGACCAGAAGAGAAATGCCATTTATAAAAAGTTGCAGGATTTCCCCATTTTCTCTTAGGGGATATAGAGAAGAAGGTTCCTTTTTGCGTTTTTTCTCCTTTATCAATATCTACTATATCTATTAAAAGACCTATATCATTTAATTTACTAGCAGGGGCATTTAAAATATATCCAGGAACTCTTGCCTCAAATATATATCCATTTTTTGTCCTTTTCGTCGCATATCTTATGGATTTTATATCAAATATCTTTTTTGGATACAATTCAATACAATCCTTTTGCTCATTTAAGGTAAATATAAATTGATGTACATATTGATCCATTTTATATTTTGATTTTCTAGTTGGGTTTGTATCAACCCATATTTCAATATGATCACTTTTTAAAATAGAGGCTATATCAAGTCCTTTTGCAAAGACAAGAGAGTTATCTATTACTTCTATACCAATATATAAATATCTTTTAGTGTTAAAAAGATATACCTTGGCACTTACATCTTCTGGTCCATGCCATAAGAGTTTATTATAAACTACATACTGCTCCTTGGAAAGCTCAATAGGCTCTATCTTTTTCCAATCAGCCAAAGACCCATCTGGGGATAACGAAATTGCAAAAACTAATCCACTTTCAAACATCAAAAAAACTAATATAATAAAGAAAACCCTATAAAACCTATACATCATTATCTCCCCCCTTATTTTCCTGAAATATCCTATTTTTCATATGTAAATATATTATACCCCAAATCAAAAAAATATAATATATAAAGGTTATACCTATCTGAAAAAAAACATTATTTGTATGTATTACAATAATAAGTGGAATAATAGAAAGTGAAGAAATAAACCACATAGACAATACAGCTTTTGGATGAGGAAAACCTATATTAATAAGCATATGATGAATATGAGCTTTATCTGCACTAAAGATATGTTGACCTTTCATTAGTCGTCTTAGAATAGCAAAAGAGGTATCCAATATTGGTAAAGATAAAATAATAAATGAATAACATATCCCAGGAAAAAAACCATAAAAAAAGACTGTATACAAAGAAAATATTCCAAGAGAAAAGCCTAATAAATTACTTCCTGTGTCTCCCATAAATATATAGGCAGGATAAAAATTGAAAAACAAAAAAGCCAAAACACTCCCGAGGAGTGAAAAGATAATGAGTGATAAATCAAAAGAGTATCTATACAACAAAAATAGAAACTCCAGAGAACTTATAATAAATATACCACCCGCAAGACCGTCCAATCCATCTATTAAATTTATGGCATTTATGATACCCAAGACAAAAATATATAAAAATATGTATATAAAAACATTGACAATAGAAAAGTTTACCGTTTTTTCTAATAAAAAATAAAGAAAGAATATACTTGTTCCAACAAATTGACCAAAGAGTTTGAAGATAGGTTCTAAATCTGTACTATCATCTATAAGACCTATTGTAAAAATGATCAATGAGGAAACAAGGAAGGGTTTTTGAAAAGGGATATTTCCAAAAAGAAATATAGAGAATAAAAGACTTATAAAAAAGACCATACCACCTATAGTAGGAATAGGTCTTTCATGGGCGCTTCTTTCATTAGGATAAGCAAAAATATTGGTACGTATCCCAAATCGTTGAATAAAAGGAATTAGCAAATATGATATAAAGAAAGAAATTCCAAAAGAAAGTAAAAATATCATTATAGGGTTCCTATTACTCATCGGGAACTATAGCTGTTAAGTTTTCAAATCTTCCATAAGTTTCCCTGAAATTAAGCTTTATAGTGCCTATAGGTCCATTTCTCTGTTTACCAATTATAATCTCTGCTACATTATTTCCTTCATTTCCTATATCTTCTCTATTTTTTCCTTTTAATTTATCATAATATGCCTGTCTATATATAAATACTACCAAATCGGCATCCTGCTCTATAGCTCCACTCTCTCTTAGATCGGAAAGCTGTGGTCGTTTGTTTTCCCTAGATTCTACTGCCCTACTCAATTGGGATGCTGCAATTACCGGGATATTTAACTCTCTTGCCAGAGATTTTAGGGATCGAGAAATTTCTGAAATTTCTTGCTGTCTGTTTTCTTTTCGCTTGTTCCCTGAGCTCATAAGTTGAAGATAATCTATAAATATTGCCTCTATTCCATATCTCATCTTTGCCCTTCTTGATTTTACCTTAATCTCTAAAACAGACAGTCCCGGGGTATCATCAATATAAATAGGCGCATCTGCCAATCTCCCAGCTGCCATAGTAAGTTTTGGCCAATCTGATTCAATTAAGTGTCTCTGTCGTAATCTCTGGGCATTTATGCGGGCTTCTGCACAAAGCATTCGCTCTACTATTTGCTCTTTTGACATCTCAAGACTGAAAAAAAGTACCGGTTTTTTCTTTATAACTCCTAAATATTGAGCAATATTTAGGGTGAAAGCGGTTTTACCTATACCAGGTCTGCCAGCGATAATAACAAGATCTGAAGGATGAAACCCTGTGGTCATCTCATCAAACCGGGCAAATCCAGTAGGAAGACCTGTAACTATCTCTCCTGTATTGTAGCCTGTTTCCAATTCTTCAACAGTTTTAGAGACAAGGTCTTTTAAACTTAGGATGTAACCTCTGCTTCTTTTCTCTGATACTTCAAAGATACTTCGTTCAGCCTTGTCTAAGATATCCATCACATCTTCTGTCTCTTCATAAGACATAGATATAATATTTGTTGCCGATTGAATAAGACTCCTTAGAATTGCTTTTTTTTCAACTACCTTAGCATAATAAATAACATTGCTTGCACTGGGAACACTATTTACAAGTTCTGCAAGATAAGGAATCCCCCCTACCTCATCTAACAATTTATATTCTTTTAACTTTTCTGAGACAGTTATAAGATCTATGGCCTTATCCTCTCTAAAGAGGTCGAGTATAGCACTATAAATTTTCTTATGTGCCTCCCTATAAAAATCTTCAGGGAAAAGGATATCTACTACTTCATAGACCGCTTCTTTGCTTATTAGCAATGCCCCAAGTGTTGCCTGTTCTGCCTCTATACTTTGGGGGGGGACTCTCTCAGGAAACATATCTATTTCTCTTTAGTCTCCTCTTCTTTTAAAGGTTCAACTTCAACTATTATTTTAGTATTTATATCTTCATATAAATGAACTTCTACCTCAAACTTTCCCAATTCTTTTATAGGATGCTCAAGGTGTATATTTTTCTTATCAAGTTCAATATTGTAAATATTCTGAAGTGCTTCTACTATATCCTTTGAAGTTACGGAACCAAAAAGTCTGTTTTTTTCTCCTGCCTTTTTATAAAATGTAAGTTTTACCTCATTTAATTTTTCTGCCAAAGATTTCATCTGATTTATTTTCTCTTGTTCTCTCTTTAATCTTTCTGCTCTTTTCTTTTCTGCCAATTTTAAGTTTGCAGGGGTTGCTTCAACAGCAAGTTTCTTTGGTAAGAGGTAATTTCTTGCATAACCTGGCTTTACCTCAATCACATCTCCTTCTTTGCCTAATTTTTCTACATCCTTCATAAGAACTACTCTCATATCTTTACCTCCCTTTATTTTTAAATTTGTTTTCGATAATAGCTCTAAAATCAAAAAATACATCTAAAAACCCAGCCCAAAGAGTTATTTGTGCAAATAAAGGCTGAAATATCAAAAGAAAGTATATCAAAATCTTTACATAACTAGGTACATTAAATTTATAAAGTATATATGAAACAAGGGAAATCCCTAAGATAAAAAATATAATCGTAAAAAAGAGTTGAAGGTTTACCCCTATCTTGTATAAAATAGGGATATGCCAAAAAAATATAGTGAGAATTATACCTCCAAAAAAACCTACTGCAAAAGTTAGGCTTCCTCGTAGTTCTCTAAAACGAGGAAGTTTTGGTACATCGTATTCTAATTTCTTTAATATTATAGAGGAAACTGTATAGTTTAGAAAAACATCAAAGATTGATGCAAGAATAAATATGGATGGGAGTGCAATTTTTACAAATTTCAAAGCCTGTTTAAAAGAAGATTCAATATTTTTCAAACTCTCCTCAGGGATACCCATTTTAGAGTACATCTTAAAAGCACTCGAAAGACTCTTCTCCATAGAAGAGAGATTAATTGTAAGGGGATTAATCCCTGTTATCCACATTCCAAGTACGATTATAATACCTTTAGATATTAGAGACACTATAACCCCTATAATAAAGATTTTATATATATCAAATCCTTTTAAAATAGTATATCCCAGTACCATCCCTAATATGCCAAATTGAAAAAATACAAAAATTCCTTGAAAAAAATTAGAAAAAAGTGCAATCAGTAATGCACCTATTATTGTAGAAAAAAAAGATATTTTAAGTCCCTGTCTTATAGTTAAGATAAGTATGGGAAGTGGTGATAAAAAAGATAAAAATATACCTACTAAAGGTAGATATATACTGGAAAGGGATAATATAAAAAATAGTGCAGAAAGGATTGATCCCTCTACAATTTTTTTTGTGGAAAATACTCGCATAGTTTATCAAAAAATCAATACCCTGGCACAAAGCCAGGATATTGAAGCTCCATATTTAATCTACTACAAAAGGAAGAAGGGCCATCTCCCTTGCCCTTTTTATAGCAATTGTCAGCTCTCTTTGGTGTTTAGCACATGTTCCTGTAGTTCTTCTTGGTAAAATTTTACCCCTATCACTTATAAATTTCTTTAATCTATTTACATCTTTATAGTCTATCTTTATTTTATCTGCACAAAAATTACAAACCTTTTTGCGAGGTCTTCTAAATCTGAAATCTCTTTTTTTAGCTGGTGCCATCTAATCCCTCCTTATTCATATTCTCTGGATTTAAAAGATATATTTCATTAGCTATGATCTCAAGTATACTCTTTCGCTCTCCAGACCTTTTCTCATAAGTACGTATCCTCATCCGCCCTTCTACATAAACAAGGTCATCTTTTTTTAAAACATTTGCCATTTCTTCTGCAAGTTCTCTCCATGCAATTATTGTAAAATAATCATATACTTCCCCTGTCTTGCCCTCCGTTTTGTGTCCTATATGCCTTTTTATTTTTATCTGGAAAGTTAATACAGATACACCATTTAAAGTATATTTTAGTTCAGGGGGGAAAGCTACCAAACCTACAAACAAAACTTTATTGAGAAAAGGACCCTTCACAAGTATACCTACCTATTCTTCTTTAATAATCATAAATCTTAAAATATTCTCATCTAATTTTAATACACTCTTAATATTTAATACCTCATTAGGTGGAAGAGAAAAATTAATTACCACATAAATGCCTTCTTTTTTCTTCTTAATCTCATAGGCAAGCCTACGTTTTCCCCAATTATCTACTTTTTCTACCTCTCCACCTTTGGAAGAAATAAGATCTTTGAGCTTTTCGATCTCCTTCTCCACAGCATCTTCTTCCAATTCAGGTATAAATATTGCCATCAATTCGTATTTTCTAATCACTTTTTCACCTCCTTATGGTCTCTATCGGCCCTCAAAGAGGGCAAGGATGGCAAGACTTACAAATTATATCATTATTATAGATTTTTGACAAGGGGATAATTAAAACTTAAACATTATTTCAAGGAAAAAGTTGGAAGAGGAGAAACTATTATCTATTCCTATCTTTATCTTTAAGGGGCGATTTATAGATATTAATACTCCTCCTCCATAGAGAAATTCTGTACTTAGAGGAAGATAGCGGAGCTCAAAAATACCTGAAATATTTTTTACAAGAGGGAATTCAAATACACCTCCAATGTGGAGCTCGCTATTGGCATATGGACTTATCCCATATCCAATACCCAAAGAAAGTCCAGAGACATCTAGTACTTCAATGGAGACAGGGGCAGTACCTTTCTCTACAAGTCCTATTTTCTTTGCACTTGCATATGAAAGGTCAATAATTCTTCCTTTTACAAAAGGCCCTCTGTCATTTATTCTTACGATTACACTTTTTCCATTCTTTAAATTAGTAACCCTTACTATGGTGCCAAAGGGTAAAGTTTTATGAGCAGCTGTATAGGCATACATATTATAAGGTTCACCACTTGCTGTAAGCTTTTTATGATTCTCCTTACCATACCATGAGGCTATACCCTTTTGTTTGAAAGGAAAACCAAGGTTATATAAAAATCCTACATCTATATCTGTTCCATATTTACTTATATTTAGAGAGAAATCCTTCGCTAATCCTATCCCAAATTCTAATCTATCCACAACCTCAAAATTTTCTCCTATTCCATACCCAAAACTAAACCCTACATTCCCCTTAGGGTAGAAAGAATCAAGTCCAAAAGCAGGACAGGAGATCAAAAAAAGTGAAAATAAAAATATTATTATCAATCTATTCTTTATCTTCATCTTTGGGATCCAATGTCTTTACCACTTTTTCTATTAAAATAGAAGGATTTTCTAATAAATCTATCTCATATATTTCATCAGATTTTAGTCGTCTACCAGATGAATCATACAGTATCCTTACTACAGGCCTTGAAGAAAATCCAGGCTTTACCTCTTTTACCACACCTACCTCTCCTGTGGTAAGCCTTACTGTGGTTCCAAGGGGATAAACAGCTATTTTTTCTATAAATGTTCTTACCAATTTCCTCTCAAATAATGTATCCCCTCCACTTAAAAGGTATTCTAAGGCCACATGAGGAAGAAGTGCCTCCCTCCATGGACGATCAGAGATGAGTGCATCATAAACATCTGCTACAGAGGTTATACGTGCAAATAAAGGAATCTCCCCATCTTTGAGTCCCCTGGGATAGCCCCTGCCATCATATCGTTCATGGTGAAAAAGGACTATAGCTCTTGCTACAGTAGGCATGCCTATTATTTTACCTAAAGTTTCGTATCCTATTACTACATGAGATTTTAAAATCTCATACTCCTCATCCGAAAGCTTTTCCTTTTTATTTATGAGAGAAGAAGGGATAAAAAGCTTTCCCACATCATGTAGTAATGCACCCAATCCTAAAAGTTCCAATTTATCATCATGGATTGCAAGCTCTACTCCCAAGATAAGTGTATATATTGCCACATCTAATGAGTGCACATATATATAATCATCAAAAGTCTTAAGGTTTATTAAGTTTATAAGCTTTTGTTTATTTATAAATATGTGTTTTAAGATAATCTTAACAATACCTTCAAATACTTCAAGGTCAATGTCTAATACCTTTTTTTCATTTATAACTTTTGCCTTAGCAAATTCTTTGTTTATAGCCATCAAAATCTTTCTTCGTGTCAATTCATCCAGTACACCTTCTACAACAATATCTTTTGTATCAGGGTCATCTATATATACCTCCCATATACCAATCTTTTTTAAATGGTCAATTGCACGGGAAGTTAAAGTAGCACCCCGTGCAAGTAGGAGGCGACCATCTACTCCGTGTAGATTTATTCCTAATTTAAGGTCTCGTCCATAAAGATACTTTATCCCTACCAATCTCATAAATTACCTATTCTCCTATTATTTTTATAAGAACCCTTTTTCTCCTTCTTCCGTCAAATTCTCCATAAAATATCTGTTCCCATGGGCCAAAATCCAATTTTCCATCTGTTACTGCTACTACTACCTCCCTACCCATTACCTGTCTTTTTAAGTGTGCATCACCATTGTCTTCCCCAGTTCTATTATGTAAGTAGCGAGAAATGGGCTCATGTGGTGCAAGGTTTTCCAGCCATTTTTTGTAATCTTCATGGAGGCCAGGTTCATCATCATTTATAAATACAGAAGCAGTAATGTGCATAGCATTTACAAGGCAAAGTCCTTCTTTTATACCACTTTCTCTAACTGCTTCTCTTACTTGAGGTGTGATATTAATAAAGGCTACTCTTTGAGGAGTATTAAACCATAATTCTTTTCTATAAGACTTCACTATGGCCCTCCTATTTTAGTTTTATTAGAGATTCTTCTAGTCTATCCAAAGCTTTTTTAAGATTTTCTTTACTTGTCGCATAAGAAAGTCTTAAATAACCGTCTTTTCCAAAGGCAGAGCCAGGAACAAGAGCAATCTTTCCCTTATTTAAAAGATACTCACTCATACTTAAAGAATCATTTATACTATAATTTTCATAAGTTTTGCCAAAATATGAAGAAATATTTACAAATATATAGAATGCACCTTCGGGTTTTACAAAACTTATATTAGGAATTTTAGAAAGCCTTTCTATCACAAAGTTTCTTCTCTCTTCAAATTTTTCTCTCATGAATTCTACAGAATCCTGCGGACCTTTAAGTGCCTCCACTCCTGCCCATTGAGTAATAGAATTTGGACATGATGTAACTTGCCCTTGAATCTTATTCATTGCCTTAATTACTTCTTTAGGTCCCAGGGCATAACCTAGTCTCCATCCTGTCATTGCATATGCCTTAGAAAAACCGTTTATAATTATAGCACGATCTTTTAATCTAGGTTCAATAGAAACTATACTTTTTACTTTAACATTATCATAGGTTATTTTTTCATAAATTTCATCACTTATAATGTATAGGTTTTTCTCCAAAACTAAATCGGCTAATTCCTTTAATACTCTTTCTTTATAAATTACACCTGTAGGATTATTGGGAGAATTTAGCAAAATAAGTTTTGTCTTCGAAGTTATCTTATTTTTTACATCTTCTATATTAAATTGAAAACCATTAGCCTCCTCAGTTTCTATAAATACTGGAAGACCTTCTGCCATTATCACTTGATCCCTATAACTTACCCAATAGGGTGTTGGGATTAGCACTTCATCTTCAGGACCAATAAGGGCAAAGATAGCATTATAAAGTGATTGTTTTGCCCCTGTAGAGACTATTACCTCATCGGGTAAATATTCAATATTACTCTCTTTTTTAAACTTTTCTATAATTGCCTCTTTTAACTCAGGAATACCGCTTACGGTTGTGTAATGGGTAAACCCTTTATCTAGAGCCTCAACTGCTTTCGTTCTTATATTCTCTGGAGTCGCAAAGTCAGGTTCTCCTGCAGACAAGCTAACCACATCTATACCTTCCCTTTTCATCTTTTTTGCCTTTGCAGAAAGGGCAAGGGTCATAGATTCCTGAATCTTAGACATCCTTTTGGCTAAACCCATACTCACCTCTCCTTTTTATATTGGATATACATATTCTTTATCGGGCAAAGAATCCCAATAATCCAAATCTATCTTATATTTTTTTGCCTCTCTATCCCGAAAAAATTTCATTGCAACCTGGGGAAATAATGCATAAGTAAGGACATCTTCCTCTTTTTCCATATAACCATTTAATTCCTTTCTCGCCTTTTCAAGCTCTGGAGGGAGCAAATCTGCAGGCCTTACAGTAATCGGTTCCTCATCCCCTATTATCTTTTTCTTTATCTCTTCTTTTATCGGTGCAGGGGGCCTTCCATAATACCCTTTTACATAATTCTTTACTTCTTTGGAAACTACCTTATATCTCTCACCAAATAATACATTCATTACCGCCTGAATTCCTACAATTTGACTTGTAGGGGTAACAAGGGGTGGATACCCAAGATCCTCTCTTACCCGCGGAATCTCTTTTAATACCTCCTCATATCTATCGAGTGCATTTTGCTCTTGAAGTTGAGAAATCAAGTTAGACATCATCCCTCCAGGGATTTGATATATGAGTACATTGGTGTCGATCTTTATCTCTTTCTTTACAGGCGATCTTTTCTCTTTTACTTCAGCGAAATATTTGGAAAGTTTTGAAAGCACTTCTAGATCAAATCCAAGGTCCCACTCTGTACCCTTTAAAATCACCACAAACGGCTCTATAGCAGGTTGAGAGGTGGAAAGTGCCAAGGAAGATATAGCTGTATCTATAACATCAGCTCCTGCCTCTATAGCTTTAAGATACATCATATCTGCCATTCCACTTGTAAAATGTGAATGCATCTGGATAGGAACATTTACTGTTTTTTTGAGTTTTGATACTAGTTCATATGCATCATAAGGAGTGAGTAACCCCGCCATATCCTTTATACATATGGAATCTGCCCCTAGTTCTTCTAATTCTTTTGCCATTTTGAGGTAAAAATCAATATTATGAACTGGACTTATTGTATAGGAAATAGCTCCTTGTACATGGGCCCCTGCCTCTTTCGCTACTTTCATAGAAAATTCCATATTTCTTGTATCATTTAAGGCATCAAATATTCTTATTATATCAAGTCCATTATCTACCGCTTTTTTAACAAAAGCCTCTACAACATCATCAGGATAATGCCTATATCCTACCAGATTTTGACCCCTAAGAAGCATTTGAAGTTTTGTCTTTTTGAAATGTTTTCTTAATGTTCTAAGCCTAATCCATGGATCCTCATTTAGATATCTAATACATGAATCAAATGTAGCACCTCCCCATACTTCAAGGGAATGATACCCTACATTGTCAATAAGTTCTGCAACAGGAATCATATCTTCTGTCTTCATACGTGTTGCAAATAAAGATTGATGTGCATCACGCAATGTAGTATCTGTAATTTTCAGTTTACCCATTTTCTCTCCTTTCTAAATCTAACAATATTTTCCTAAAAGAAAAACTTCTCTTATCTATTCCTCCTATCTTTCCGTCACTTCTTATTATTCTGTGACACGGAACAAATACTGGGAAAGGATTCCTTTTAAGGGCCGTAGCTACGGCCCTATAAGCCCTTGGTCTATTTATTGCCTTTGCAATATCTTTATATGTAGTTACATTACCAAAAGGAATCTTTAAGGTTTCTCTATAAACATCTTGATAAAAAGGAGAAACCCTTTCTATATAAATATTTTCGACTTTAATCTCTAATGGTTTACCACTTAAATAGTCTATAAAAAGATCTCTATAGGTTAGACATTCCTTATAAGAATAATCTAATGTTTCTATTTCTTTATTAGAAACCCCTATACAAACTTCATATATTTTTTTATTTTTACATATTATACATACATTTCCAAGGATCTCTGTATAAAAAACTATCTTTTTCAAATCTGACATATTGGACAAAAATATGTATCTCTTCCTCCCAATTTTATTTTTTCAATCTTTGCACCACACAAAGGACATGCCCTTCCCATTCGATGATGAACTATTATAAGTTTATCTTGAACCATACCTTTATTACCATATATATCTAAAAATCCATCTTCAGAGTTTCCGCCCAACGATATTGCCTCCCTAATAACATTATCTATATAATAATAGAGATTTGAAATCTCTTTCTGCTCTAAGGTTTTAGCTTTTCTCTTTGGATGTATCTTTGCCCTATAAAGAATTTCATCTGTATAGGTATTTCCAAGCCCACTTATCAGTTTTTGATCCATAAGCAAAAGTTTTATGTATTTATTTTTACCTTTTACCACCTTTGTCAGATACTCTTCTGTAAAAAGATCTTTATCCATGATGTCTGGTCCCAGATCTTTATAAAGCCCTTCATTTTCAAACAATAAAATCTTCCCATATTCTAAGTCTTTAAAGAAAAGTGCTTTTCCATCGTCAAGAGCCACAAAAAAAACATATCCTCTCTCTTTATCCTTTTCTCTATAGAGAAGAGAACCTCCTACTCCAAAGTGTATACCTATATTATAAGTATTATCGAATGAAAAAATAAGAAATTTTCCATATCTCTCTATATCTTCTACTATTTTCCCTTGCAGATACTCTTTTATCAATTTTGGATTAGGAGAAAATAAAGCAGGTGGGCCAGTACGGATATCTATAATCTGCCTGCCCACCACTTGTTCCTTTAGTTCTCTTTTTATAATCTCTAATTCAGGGGCCTCAGGCATTTATGCAATACCCAATTTCTTTTTTGCCTCTTCTGATACCATACTTATATTCCATGGAGGATCCCATACAAGTTCTATATTTGCCTCTTTCACTCCTTCAAGCCCTTCTATTTTTTCCTTTGCCTGGGTTAAAATAAAATTTCCTAAGGGACACCCAGGAACTGTAAGGGTCATTTTTACATACACAGTATCCTCAATAATTTGTATATCATATACAAGACCTAAATCTACTATATTAATCCCTATTTCTGGATCAATGACCTCTTTTAATACCTCTCTAACTTTTTCTTTATCAATCATCTCTATCACTCCTAAGCTCCATATTTTGTCAATTTGAGACTACATGCCATCATAAGTGGTAACTCATCCATAGCCCTTATTCTCCCCAATACTCCCCTTGTGCACATAGTTTCTGTAAACTTATCTACATCATCTCTTCTTCCATATTTTGAATACAGAAGTACAGGCACAGGATGCCAACTATGGGATTTTAAAAGTGCAGGAGTAGAATGATCACCTGTCACAAGGATTACATCTGGCTTAAGAGACATTAGTTTGGGTATAAATCCATCTACCTCTTCAATAATGCCCACCTTTTTCCAGAATGCACCATCCTCTCCATAACTATCTGTTTTCTTTATATGAACAAAAAAGAAATCATATTTATCAAATACCTCTTCTAATTTTTTAAATTCATCTTCAATAGTATCTCCTACTTCAACTACTTCCATACCTACAAGTTTTGCAAGTCCTTTATACATAGGATAATTCGCGATAGCCACAGGATTTAGCTTAAAAAGCTCTTGCATTTTTGGGATAGGTGGCACCTTTGCTATACCCCTTAGCAGTATAGTATTGGCCTTTTCTTCATCTTTTAATATCTCATTTACCATTTCGATAAATTTATTAAGTATATTTGCAGACCTTTCTGCCTCTTTCCTAGTGGCCTTTACAGGGATCCATTTCTTACCTACCTGCTGAGGGTCTGTATCAGTAAGTCCGTCTTCTAATCCTTCCCCTCTAAATACTGCAACCATCCTGTGCTCTTTTACAGGTTTAATAATCACCTCTACCCCGTCTATCTCCTTTATTTTCTCTTGCAATCTATTACAAAGCTCTATGTTTTTTTCTGTAGGAATCCTACCCGCTCTTCTATCAAGTATTACACCGTCTTTATCCATAGTGGCAAAATTACCCCGGAGGGCAAGGTCTTTATCCCCTAGCTCCATCCCTATTCCCAAAGCCTCTAACACACCTCTTCCTATCTGATATTTCAATGGATCATACCCAAAGATACCGAGGTGAGCAGGACCACTCCCTGGTGTTATTCCTGGAGAGATAGGGTCTGCAACTCCACACTCTGACATTTTAGCAAGATTGTCAAGATTTGGAGTGTTTGCCATTTCAAGGGCTGTCTTTCCACCATACATAGGTAGGTCCCCAAGACCATCCATAACTAAAAGAACTATTTTATTTTCATTTTTTATTGACAGCTCTTTAAAAAGTTCTTCTCTATCCATATTATCCTCCTTATCTAATATTTAATTTTATTATAAACTAAAAAGATAGATTTTACAACAGGTAAGAAAATTTATGGTATAATTGATTCTAAAATATAAAGGGGTATATCATGAAAAATATAGTTACATATTGGCAAAATTTACCTTATCACCTAAATCCTATTTTTTTAAAAATAGGTGGTATTGAAATAAGATATTATGGGCTTATGTATGTAGTTGCTGCCTTGGTAACATATATACTTATAAGATACAGAGTAAAAAAAGAGCATTTGAAAATTAGTGATGAAACTATATTAGATATCTTTCTCTGGGGAATAAGTGGAGTAATAATTGGGGGTAGACTTGGATATGTTCTTTTTTATAATTTTCCTTATTATTTGAGACATCCTATCGAAATAATTTTACCTTTTAGTCAAGGTAAATATGTTGGTATCTCAGGTATGTCTTATCATGGAGCAGTTATAGGTATTATAATAAGTGGATTGATTTATAACAGGGTAAAAAGGGTAAATTTTTTGGAACTTGGAGACTTATTAGCCACTACATTTCCCCTTGGTTATACTTTCGGTCGGATAGGAAACTTTATAAATGGGGAACTCTATGGGAGAGTCACTACCCTTCCCATAGGGATGTATTTCCCTAGTGATCCTTTACATAAACTAAGATTTCCCTCTCAACTATTTGAGGGTTTTTTCGAGGGGTTTGTCTTATTCATAATCCTTTGGAGTATAAGAAAAAAAAGGTTTCCTCGGGGATATTTACTCTCTTTTTATATCATAGGGTATGGGATAACGAGATTCTTCATAGAATTTATAAGGCAGCCAGACCCCCAAATAGGATTTATATTAAAATACTTTACTATGGGGCAGGTATTATCTTCTTTTATGATTATAGGGGGATTTATTCTCCTGTATTTATCGAAGGTATTATCAGAGGGAGAAAAAAATGAAATTTGATCTACTTATAAAAAATATAAAAATAGTAGATGTTATAAATAAAAAAGCTACATATGGTTATGTTACTATTTCTAATGGAATATTTATACTTACAGAAGAAGGGGACCCAAGCCCCAAGATAGAAAAAAATTCAAAAGAAATAGTAGATGGCAACAAGTCATATGCTATCCCAGGGTTAATTGATACACATATGCACATAGAAAGTACTTTTGTTACCCCAAAAATATTTGCAGAACTCACCGTACCTCATGGATTAAGCACCATACTTTGGGACTTTCATGAAATAGCAAATGTAGGAGGAATAGAAGGATTTGAAAATATATACAAAAACACCAAAACTCTTCCTCTGAACATATATATTGCAGCTCCAAGCTGTGTTCCTGCTACAGATAAAGATATAGAGACACCTAATTTTACCTTTACAGATAAAGAAATCTCTCATCTTTTATCAAAAAAAGAGGTAATAGCACTAGGGGAAGTAATGGACTATAAAGGATTAATATCAAAAAATAAAAGGCTTTTAAATATCTTAAAAAAGGCAAGAGAATATGATATAATAATAGATGGACATGTCCCTACTCTATCTGGGATGGAGTTATCTACTTATCTTTCTTTTGGGATTACCTCTGATCATACACTTGCAGACCCTAAAAAGATTGAAGAAGAATTACGAAAGGGTGTTTGGGTTCAGATACAAGACAAATCTTTAACAAAGGAAAATATTTCTTATCTAAAAGAGAGAAGAAGCCTTGAACACATCTTATTTGTAACAGATGATGTCCCTCCAGATAAAATTTTAGATGGACACTTGCTTTTTATTATAAATAAAGCTATCTCCATGGGGCTTTCTCCCTATGAAGTCTTGGCATCTGCCACGATTAGAGCAGCAAAGAGAATAAGAAAGTGTAATATAGGAGCAATCTCGCCTGGAAGAGAGGCAAATTTCTTTTTGTCAAAAGATATAGACGATATAAAGCCATATCTTGTCTATTTTAAGGGGGCACTTGCAGCAGAGGAAGGAAGGTTTGTATACAAGGATAAAATAAAGACACAAAAAAGTTCAAACATATATAAAAGCTATATCTTTATAGAGAAAATTACAGAGGATGACCTTAAATTCTCAATAAAAGATGGAAGCTACAGAGTAAATGCAGTTTCTTTTAATGACAAAAATAGTTTAACACATTTAGAAGAGGTTACACTAAAATTTGAAAATAGATCTCCTATTCTAAAAGATGAAGTATCTATGATTTTTGTTGAATCAAGAAATGGGAGCCATAAAACTATGGGATTTATAAAAAATCTAGGGCCGAAAAGAGGAGCCTTAGCCACTACCTATTCTCATGACTCACATCCACTTACTGTATTAGGAAAAAATACTAAAGACATGGTAATAGCTGCAAATAAAGTAGTAAAAGAGGGAGGAGGGATTGCAGTAGCTATCGATGATAAAATAATTTTTTTCCTTCCCCTTCCCGTATATGGGCTTTTATCCAATACAAATGGGGAAGAAATAGTAAGAAATTTCCAAAAACTTAAAGAAATACTTATAAATATAGGAATAAGACATAAAAATCCAACACAGATAATCACACTCCTTACCCTTTCTGTATCCCCCTTTTATAAGATAAGTGATAAAGGGCTTGTAGATACAGAAAAAAGGAAATTAATTTCGGTAATAAAGGGGGGCTCTACATGATAAACTTATCTTTTCTTATTTCTTTATTTATTTTTATTATTATCACTGTATTTATTACATATCTGGGTGGAAAGAGGACAAACAGGTGTTTTAGAGATTTTTCACGGTATCCTGTTACTGTAATTACGAAAGACAAGGCAGTATGGGGGGATTTTTATCCTGAAAGCACAGGGTTTTATATACGATATAAAAAACCAAAAAAAGAAAAAGACTTTAAAGAATTAAGTTATTTATTTTATAAACAAGAATTTGGAGAGATTATAGCCCTTACAAGAGAGGTCACAGAACTTAGTGAGGACCAAAAGAAAAAAAGAGAAAGAGAGATAGAGCGGACATATAGACCTAATATTATAAGAAAACTAAAAAGGTATCTTTATAACATAGTAATTATTGCATCAGATGTAATAAAAGAAGCTCTAAGTCTTACCCTTGGAAGAGTACTAAGTAAAGTACCTCAAAATCTTCCAAGTCAAAAGGGTTATTCATCTAAAATATCTCAACTTCTTGTTCCTACCTCTTCTTATGACGGCCTTTTAGAAAAAATTATAGGGGAAAAAGTTGTTTTAGAGATAAAAGATGGAGATGAATACAAAGAATATCCTGGTATTTTTAAAGAATATACCAAGGATTTTTTAGAAGTGCTTGATGTAAATTATTCTTATATTATAAAGGTAAAAATCTTACCAGAAAATGAAACAATATTTAAAGATATAAAAATTTTGGCAAAAGATGAAAGTATCTATATAGAAAACCAGGGGAATTCTCCCATTGAGATAATGGAGATTAATAGAGAAGCTCAAAGTTTTTATATTAAACCAGGGGAAAGAAAGGAAATCCAAATAAAATATAAAAACTTTATAAAGATAACAATGAAAATTACTATAACTGGAGATATAATTGTTCCTAGAAATATTGGAATAATAAGGCATGAAGCAGAATAACTTTAGCTTTTGTATCAATCAGAAAAATAAAACTTAATAGAAGGAAGTTCTAAAGCGGTAAGTTTTCCACCAAAGACCAAGCCTGTATCAATACCTATCTTATTTTTCATGACAAGAGGTTCTTCAACCACTGTATGACCGAAGATTACTCTTTTTCCAAAATTAAAATCAGAATATATAAATTCATATCTTATCCATAAGAGGTCCTCTGGGTCTTGCTCTTGCAAAGGGATTCCTGGACGAAGCCCTGCATGCACAAATATATAGTCCTTGGTTTCATAATATAGTGGTAATTTATTTAAAAATTCTAAATGTTCATATGGGATATATCTTTTTGCATATTGATATTCAGAAGAAGGTATATCATAACTTCTCAATGTAGCCTCTCCCCCATTATAAAAATATACTTCTTCAGAAAAGGCATTATCTATAAAAGAAAGGAACATATCTTCATGGTTACCTTTTAGAAATATTGTATTTAGATGCTTTTTTCTAAATTTTATTAAATAATCTATCATCCCCCTTGAATCATGACCTCTATCTATATAATCACCTAAAAATATTACTAAATCTTGAGAGGCAAAAGGTAAAGTTTCTATAAAAGATACGGCCTTTTGCCTCTCCCCATGAATATCCCCTATTACAAAAATTTTATGATCTATAGTATCTTTACCCCCCATACCTCTTTAAGCTGTGAAATTGCCATATTATGGAGTTCTTCGTCAAAATCGTAAATACCATCTTTGTAAACTGTAACCTCATATTCTAACAATCTTCCATATATTGCTGTATAAAATATACAAATATGAGTAACTACTCCTACTATATGTATCTTTTTTATACCTATCTCCCTGAGTAAAAGATCAAGATCTGTGCCAAAAAAAGCAGGATATCTTCTTTTATAAATTACAATGTCTCCATCTTTTGGAAAAAGATCTTCTATTATTTTTGCACCCCATGTCCCTTTTATTGCATGTTTAGGAAATAGACCAAATTCCTTATCATCTTTCATATGATTATCTATAGCATAGATAACCGGAAAATCTTTTTCTTTAAATTCTCTTATCTTATTTTTGATAAATGGAATAATCTTTTCACTTTCCTGTACATATAAAACACCATCGGGATGCACAAAATCATTTATCATATCCACTATAATTAAAGCCTCTTTTTCCATAAAACTCACCCCTTTTTAAGCAAAAGAAGGAACAGGATTATCACTATTATCTATAATTTCGTCTAATTCTTTTCCTTCCAAAACTTCTTTTTCTAATAACTTTTCTGCTATATGTCTAAGTTTGTCGGCATTTTCTTCTATGATTTCCCTTGCCCTCTTATATGCATCTTCTATTATATTTCTAATCTCCTGGTCTATTTTAAAGGCTATAGCATCACTGTAATTCCTATCCTCTGCAATATCTCTCCCAAGGAATACCTGCTCATGCTTTTTGCCCAGAGTAATTGGACCCAATGAGCTCATACCATATCTTGTTACCATTTCCCTTGCTATATTTGTAGCTCTTTCCAAATCATTTTGTGCACCTGTACTCATCTCTGAAAATTCAAATTCTTCTGCTACTCTCCCCCCAAGCAAGACAGACAGCTTTTCTAAAAGCTCTGACTTTGTTACTATATACTTATCTTCTGTGGGCAATTGAAGTGTATATCCTAATGCCCCCATTCCTCTTGGTATAATAGAAACCTTGTGCACGGGATCAGTATTTGGTAGCATCTTTGCCACAAGGGCATGTCCTGCCTCATGAAATGCAATAATTTTTTTCTCTCGTTCACTTATAACACGACTCTTTCTTTCAGGACCTGCAATTACTCTATCAATAGCCTCTTCAAAATCTTCCATTTCTATTATTGTCTTATTTTTTCGAGAAGCCAATATAGCTGCCTCATTCACAAGATTAGCAAGATCGGATCCAACAAAACCTGGAGTTCTCCTTGCTAAAACCTTAAGATCTACATCATCTGCTAATGGCTTTCCCCTTACATGAATTTTTAAAATCTCCTCTCTCCCTTTTATATCAGGTCTATCTACAACTATATGCCTATCAAATCTCCCCGGACGCAAAAGTGCAGGGTCTAATACATCAGGCCTATTTGTTGCAGCTATAAGAATTATACCCTTACTCTGGTCAAATCCATCCATTTCCACTAATAACTGATTTAGGGTTTGTTCTCTTTCATCATGACCTCCTCCAAGTCCTGCACCTCTTTGCCTACCCACAGCATCTATCTCATCTATAAATACAATACATGGAGCATTCCTTTTTGCCTGCTCAAAAAGGTCTCTCACTCTCGCTGCACCTACTCCGACAAACATCTCTACAAAATCAGAACCACTTATACTAAAAAATGGAACATCTGCTTCTCCTGCAATAGCACGTGCAAGAAGAGTTTTTCCGCTTCCTGGAGGTCCATATAAAAGTATGCCCTTTGGAATCTTAGCACCGAGTTTTATAAACTTATGAGGATTTTTTAAAAACTCTACTACCTCTACTACCTCTTCCTTTGCCTCATCAATTCCTGCCACATCTTTAAATGTAACCTTTTTTTTATCACCTGATACAAGTTTTGCCTTGCTTTTTGCAAAGGACATTACCTTTCCTCCACCACCTTGCATCTGTTGGAACCATATTATCCAAAAGCCTATAAACAAAAGGGTAGGAAAGATGGAAGTCAAAAATCTTAACCACCACGAAGGCTCTGCAGGTGGTCTTACCTCAATTTCTACCTCTTTTTGTTTTAAAAGTTTTATAAGCTCCGGGTCATTTGGAATATATGTAGTAAATTTGTTACCATCTTCAAAGATTCCTAGTATAGTATCTTGAGAAATTATAACCTTTTTTATTCTATTATGTTCTAAATTTGAAAGAAACTGGCTATAGGAAAGTTTTATTATATTTCTATCTTGTTGAGGTTCTAAAAAAGAACTCAATATAGATATGAGAATTATGCCTAATAAAAGATATAAGCCAATGCCTCTAAAGCTTTTGTTATTCTTAAAATTATTCACTTTACACCTCTATCTTCTCTATTGTATTTTCTACAAACCTTATATTATCATAACTCATATTTCCTGTCTATATATTTCTTCCTTTAAAGTGAAAATATAGGGATAATTTCGATAATAACCTCTAAAATCAAGCCCGTATCCTACTACAAATTTATCTGGTACTTCAAAGCCACAGTATTCCACATCTACATCTACTTTTCTTCTACTTGGCTTACTTAAAAGAGTACAAACCTTAAGAGACCTGGGGTTTCTTGCCTGGAAAATTCTTCTTAGATAGGTAAGGGTATACCCTGTATCTACTATATCTTCCACAAGCAACACATCTTTTCCTGCTATATCTTGGTCTATATCCTTTAATATCTTTACTGCACCTAATGAAAAAGTGGAATTTCCATAACTTGATACCGCAATAAAATCAAATTTTAATGGAACTTTAATATATCTTACAAGGTCTGCCATAAAAATAGATGCACCTTTTAATACACAAACAGCTAATATTTCCTTACCTTCATAATCTTGTGTAATTTTTTCTCCTAATTGTCTAATTCTTTTTTGAATCTCTTCTTCTGAGATAAGGATCTCTTCCACAACTCGTTCCATAAAATTCCTCCTCTCTCAAATTTTACCCCTACAAGTACATAGTTTTTCAGTTTCTCTTTCTGTTTATAGCCTAATATACCTATTACTGTTAAAACTTTATTATCCAAAGCTATTATAGGAATCTTATCTCTTAAATATCGTGGAACTTTTCTATCTATAAAGATTTTTTTCAATTTCTTACCATTAAATCTATCTCCATTTTGTCGATTTCTTAAAATTAAACCTTCTTTAAAAATATTATACGGCAATTTATAGATAATGTCAAAAGAGCAATTCTTAGGGACTGTAGATGAAGAGAAAACGTGAATATGTATTCCTATATCTTTCAAATGAAACTCTTTACCAATATGTAATTTATATTTAAAAAAAGGCCTTTCCTTAAATATGTAAGGGGTATTTTTATATAAGAAAAGATAGTTATAGGTTCTTTTTACTCGTAAATCATTAGGCAAAAAGTAATCTTTTTCTCCTTTTGAATATTTTATTATATTTAAAATCTTATCGATATGTTCAGTATAAATACCTCCTATAGAATCAGATAATAATTCAATGCCTTTTCGCAAGATAAAACCCTTTAAAAATTCAGGAATCTCATTTAATCTTTTTATATCTAATTTTATTATTCTCTCGGTCTTTGAGTGATACATCAAAATTGAATTAAAATTTTTATCTATTTCATATTTTAGAAAAGTCTCGACCTCTCCTGCCTGAATAGATAAATTTAAGATGTGTTTTTTTAACTTAGGATTTATACTCAAAAATAAAGGTAAAATATTGTGTCTTATATAATTTCGTAGATATCTTTCAGAAAAATTTGTAGAATCTATCATGTATGAAATATTTTCTTTATTTAGGTAATTTAAGATATCATCCTTTGAAACTTCTAACAGTGGACGGATTATATCTATATTGCCTTCCTGTCGAATAAAAGGAATTCCCTTTAAGCCAAATATCCCTGTACCTCTCGCTATTCTCATAAAAAAAGTTTCAACAAGATCATCAAGGGTATGAGCAGTAGCAATCTTATTGTAGTTATGCACTCTCGCTATTTTTAAAAGAAAGTCGTATCTTTTTTTTCGTGCAGCATCTTCTATAGAAAGTCCTTTTTCTCTTGCATAAGCCTTCACATCAATCCAATCAGTAAAAAATGGGAGTGAATGTTGCTCTGAAAGTTTTTTGCAAAATAATTGGTCTCTTTCAGCTTCTTTACCCCTTAAAAGGTGATTTAAATGAGCTATTCCTATATTAAAATCTATTTTTTTTTGGAGATAAAGCAAAAAATAAAACAAAAAGACAGAATCAGGGCCACCTGATAAGGCTATAAGTATATTATCATGAGGAGAAATGAGGGATTTAGATTCTATTTTTTGAAAAATATTTTCAAATAAAAAAGATGGCAAATTATACACTTCCTTAAGAAATAAAAAATGGCGGTGCGGGGACTCGAACCCAGGACACTGCGGGTATGAGCCGCATGCTCTACCACCTGAGCTACACCGCCATATACAAAAAATTGCGGGGGGTGGATTTGAACCACCGACCTTCAGGTTATGAGCCTGACGAGCTACCTGACTGCTCTACCCCGCGTCAATATTTTTCAGTCTTTTACTATGCCGGAGGCCGGAATCGAACCGGCACGGGTGTTGCCACCCACCGGATTTTAAGTCCGATGCGTCTGCCTGTTCCGCCACTCCGGCTCGAATTCCTGGCAGTTACCTACTCTCCCACAACCTCACGATTGCAGTACCATCGGCG